>JBPETC010000068.1:0-10590 GCA_051710325.1 Symbiopectobacterium sp. | reverse complement strand
TCACATCTAAGGTGAATCCGCGGTTGGTGCGCGGTCTGGATTATTACAACCGCACGGTGTTCGAGTGGGTCACCACCAGTCTGGGTTCGCAGGGCACGGTGTGCGCGGGCGGCCGTTATGATGGCATGGTGGAGCAGCTCGGTGGGCATGCCACGCCTGCTGTCGGTTTTGCCATGGGGATGGAGCGTTTGGTACTGTTAGTGCAGTCCGTTAACCCTGATTTCACCGCACTACCTGGCGTTGAGGTGTATCTGATTTCCTCCGGCGTTGGCACGCAGTCAGCAGCCATGAAGCTGGCTGAAATACTGCGTGATGCTCTGCCAGAGCTGAAACTGATGACCAATTATGGTAACGGAAATTTTAAGAAACAGTTTGCTCGCTCGGATAAATGGGGGTCTCGTATTGCGCTGGTGCTGGGTGAGAACGAAGTGGCTTCCGGTCAGGTGGTGGTGAAAAATCTGAGCAACGGCGAGCAGGATACATTGGCGCAGGCGGACGTTGCCGCGCGTCTGGCAACGTTACTGGGTTGAGGAGGGAGGAAGACCGTGGAAGCCTATATCACTGAGAATGAGCAAGTTGATTCGTTGCGCCGCTTTTTTATTGAAAACGGCAAAGCGTTGATTATAGGGATTGCGCTCGGTATCGGTGCCCTGCTCGGGTGGAGTTACTGGCAGAATCATCAGTCTGAAGAGGCCATATCTTCCTCGTCTTCCTCGTTGGCTTACCAGCAGGCCAGTGAAGCATTGGCAAAAGGTGATGCGGCGGGCGTTTCGGCGGCGGAAAAAATCTCGGCCGAGAATAAGAGCAGCTATGGCGTTCTGTCATCCTTGCAACTGGCGCGCTATCACGCCGATAAAGGGGAATTCGTTCAGGCAGAAACCCAATTGTGCACCGCATTGACGCAAACCAAAGATGTCGATCTGCAAGCATTGACCGCGCTGCGTTTAGCGCGCGTTCAGGTGCAGCAGGGTAAGGCCGATGACGCTTTGAAAACGCTGGACACCATCACACAGGCAGGATGGGCTGCCATGGTGGAGGATGTGCGCGGCGATGCGTTGGTGAGCAAAGGCGATAACGCGACTGCTCGCGCGGCTTACAATAAAGGGGTGGTGGCGAATCCGTCACAGGCGTTGCAGGCGTTGCTGCGTATGAAATTAAATAATCTGCCAGGCTAAGAGGAACGTCATGCAATTGCGTAAAACACTTGTGGTTGGAATGCTTTCTCTAGCTTTTTTGGGCGGATGTTCGCTGTTCAGCGGAGAAGAAGACGTGGTAACTATGTCGCCGCTGGCCAAGGTTGAAAATCAATTTATGCCAACCAAAGTTTGGAGTAGTTCTGTGGGGAGCGGCCTTGACAGGCACTACTCTAATTTACGTCCTGCCTGGCAGGGCGATCGTGTTTTTGCCGCAGACCGTAAAGGTCTGGTGAAGGCGATGGATTTGTCGAACGGAAAAGAGCTGTGGCGCGCAGATCTGTCTGTCAAGCGTGGGTTTCTCTCTTCGCGTGAATCCGCGCTGCTTTCCGGCGGTGTGACGGTTTCTGGCTATCGTGTTTATGTCGGCAGTGAGCGTGCAGAGATATTTGCGCTTAATGCGGCAGACGGTACTCTTGCATGGCAAGCCACGGCGGCGGGTGAAGTGTTATCACGCCCGGTGGTGAGTGATGGCGTGGTGCTCGTGCACACCAGCAACGGTATGCTGCAAGCGCTGGATGAAAATGACGGTGCTATCAAATGGACCGTAAACCTGGATATCCCGACACTGTCGCTGCGCGGTGAATCTGCGCCTGCCACAGCGTTTGGTGCTGCTATTGTTGGCGGCGACAACGGTCGTGTAAATGCGGTGCTGATTAACAAGGGACAACTGATTTGGCAGCAGCGCATTTCTCAACCGAGCGGTGCGACCGAAATCGATCGCCTGAACGATGTGGATACGACGCCGGTGGTGGCTGATGACTTGGTGTATGCACTCGGCTATAACGGCAACATGGTGGCGCTCGATCTGCGCTCCGGCCAGATTGTGTGGAAACGCGAGCTTGGCGGCGTGCAGGATTTTGTTATCAATGGCGATCGTATCTACGTCGTGGATCAAAACGATCGCGTGGTTGCTCTTAGCACCAATGGCGGCGTGAATCTGTGGCGACAAAGCGATTTGCTGCACCGTAACCTAACCGGGCCGGCGCTGTATAATGGCTATCTGGTGGTAGGTGACTCCAAAGGTTATCTGCACTGGATCAATACTGCGGATGGTCACTTCGTGGCGCAGCATAAAGTGGACAGCTCAGGTTTCCTGAGCGACCCAGTGGTGGCTAGCGACAAGCTGTTGATTCAGTCCAAGAACGGCGATGTATACGCATTTACTCGCTAGACAACAGAAGGTATCTGGGCAAGCACTACGCGGGTGGTGGTGTGAGCCTTGAAACGGCTCCTGATACATTCAGGAGCCGTTTCGTATTTTAAATGTCATCGAGTCAATTTTCTATAACATATTGAAATATAATAAATTAGGTTGTGAAATGATACCTGTAGTCGCGCTCGTTGGGCGCCCGAATGTGGGAAAATCTACCCTGTTTAATCGCCTGACTCGTACCCGTGGCGCACTGGTGGCGGATTTTCCTGGACTGACGCGTGATCGTAAATACGGCCGGGCAGAAGTGGAAGGGCAGGAGTTTATTCTCATTGATACCGGTGGCATCTACGGTTCGGAAGAGGGCGTGGAAACCCGTATGGCAGTGCAGTCACTGCTCGCCATTGAAGAAGCGGATATCGTGCTGTTTATGGTGGATGCGCACGCCGGGCTGATGCCTGCCGATCTGGGCATTGCACAGCATTTGCGCAGCCGCGAGAAAGCCACCTTCCTGGTTGCCAACAAAATTGATGGCGTGAATGAGGATATCGCGATGGCGGATTTCTATTCGCTGGGGCTGGGTGAGGCCTATCCTATGGCGGCTTTCCACGGGCGCGGTGTTACCTCGTTGCTGGAAAACGTGTTGCTGCCTTACGCCAAGCAGGAAGATGAGCCGGTTAAACTGACAGAAGAAGAGGCTAACGCTGCGTATTGGGCGGAACAGTTAGGTGAAAATATCGATGAGCCAGAGAACACAGAAGATAACTTTGATCCGGAAAGTATGCCCATTAAACTGGCTATCGTCGGTCGCCCCAATGTTGGCAAGTCCACCCTGATCAACCGTATTCTGGGCGAAGACCGTGTGGTGGTATATGACATGCCGGGCACCACCCGCGATAGCATTTACATTCCTATGGAGCGCGATGGCCGCGAGTATGTGCTGATCGATACCGCTGGCGTACGTAAACGCGGAAAGGTTACGGAAACCGTCGAAAAATTCTCGGTAATCAAAACGCTGCAAGCGATTGAAGATGCCAACGTGGTACTGCTAGTTATCGATGCGCGCGACGGCATTTCCGATCAGGATCTCTCCCTGTTGGGCTTTATTCTTAATGAGGGACGTTCGCTGGTTATCGCGGTGAACAAATGGGATGGGCTCTCGCAAGAGATCAAAGAGCAGGTGAAAGACATGCTCGACTTACGTATCTGGTTCATCGATTTTGCGCGCGTGCATTTTATCTCTGCGCTGCATGGCAGCGGTATCGGTAACTTGTTTAAGTCGGTGCACGAAGTCTATACCTGCGCTACCAGGCGTGTGAACACCTCACTGTTGACCCGTATCATGCAGATGGCCGTTGACGATCATCAGCCGCCTCTGGTTCAGGGGCGCCGCGTGAAGCTGAAATATGCTCACGCCGGAGGATACAACCCGCCGATTGTGGTGATCCACGGCAATAAGGTCAAAGACCTGCCAGATTCCTACAAACGCTACCTGATGAACTACTACCGCCGTTCGCTGAACGTGATGGGTACGCCGATTCGCATTCAGTTCAAAGAGGGGGCAAATCCCTTTGCCGGGAAGCGCAACACCCTCACGCCCAATCAGTTGCATAAGCGTAAGCGCTTGATGCAGCACATCAAGAAAGGTAAGTAATCAGAATGGGGCAGAATCGATGATCCGCCTCATTTTTATTATCGCTTTTAAATCAGCAATGACCGTTAATCCTTTATGAAAGTGTACGTTATTTCTTGGGAAGACCTGGAGTTTTTGCCTTTAGTGTCACCATGCCTAACCTATTAATCCTGTTGATGGGCAATAAGGCTGCGCCGTTTGGGGCAGTTAGATGACACCTTTTGCGCTTCGGAAATGAAGCTGTTATTTAATCTAGCGCTGCCCTTCCTGCTATTTTCAGCGTGGCGACCAGCAAACAATCAATTGTCACGCGTTTCCCGATGATCCTCTATGGTGCCAGACACCGGAACCACGTTTTTATTGCTCGAGTATGTGGCTATTTATCTGGTGAAAGATCCCCGTAAGCGCGGTATTTTCGTTCATGGTGGCTTTCGATATCCAATACCGGTATAGGGCTAGCGTTTGCAGTACGCGCTTATAGTGAGCAAGGGATTATGAGGTCGGCTCGCTCTACCTGACGGCCACTGTTATCTTGTTTAATATGCTGTTTGTGATCACCCTAACCCGCAGTCTACGGCGGGGCAGGATGGTGACCGCATCAGCAAGAGAGCGCTTGTTGACAGCATCGCGACCAATCTGCTGAGATTATTGGGCTGTTACTAGAGGGGTTATTCTCAGTCTGGCTTGGCGCTGCCTGACGTGGTGCGACAAATAGGTCAGGAGATCTCCGGGCTGACGCTGCTATTGGCATTGCTGTGCGCCGAGACGAGTCTAGATTTCAAAACCACGCTGCGCACCAATAACGTCGCGGTGTGCTCTCCACCGCTGCCAAACTGGTAGCAGCGCCAGGCCTGCTGACGCTCGGCGGCTGGCTAGTAGAATTTTGCGGCGTGCAGTTGGGAATTATTTTTTCTTTGTCTCGAACTCGACCGTGATAAGCAATTATACCATAACTCGGGCTATGGGGGAATACTACACTAGCAGCTAACATTATTGGTATGACCACGGTAGGATCGATTTTTTCCACAGCACTCGGATTTATTTATTACGCGTCTTGGCATCGCTTAAGCCTGAAACGGAGGCGCCAATGGAAACCCTTTGCCCGCACATTGCCAACATGCCCTGAACTGGCTAAACGATAGTCGGTTCTAGTATATCCGCAGTGCCATCACCATTTCAGCAACAAATGCATTGACCGGAATGCCAACAGCATCCACAAACCTTATCAGCCTGCGGTTCGATGAGTTATTTCTGCCAGCGTGGTTATGGTTTGATTTCACGCCAACGCGTGCTGTTTAGCTATCAGTCTGAACAGGAATAAGTGTGCTCTGAGTGAAAAACAAGTGAGATAAGGTGCGTTGGATTTCTGAAAAATCGATCGAAAACTTTCATTTTTAGCTATTTTCGTCATTCCCACCACCTCCGTCATTCCCGCGTAGGCAGGAACCTCCGCAGGTTACACGCATTTCTTTTTGACGGAGATCCACGCGGCTTTCGCTGAGGATGACGAAAAGATACGTATCTTTACCATCAATCTGAAGCACTAAGACGTTTTCCTACGTGCGCGCCTTTTAGCATCCGGCGTGACCTGCGTGCTTTGGCTTTCCACCAAGCCGTCCTGTAACCGGGTTTTTAGCGTGTCGCCTGGTGGTGCTGCCTGAGTCGTAGCGCGTAAAATCTGCCCGGATGGGCGGTCACGTTATAACCACGCGCCAGAGTTTTAGTGGGCTGACACCTTCCAGATGGGAAAAGCTTACCTAACCTATGTTTATTCTCACTCACTTGCCAGGTGATAAGCTGCTGCAATTGATATTGCATATGTTGCAGGTGTTGCTGCGCACGATGAATACGTGGTTTCTTCTGCATGCTCTTATCGAGCCTGCACCGCAGGGTGATCAATTGGTTAAGCTGAGGCACCAAGTGTAATTGCGGATTCTGTTGCTGTAAACGGTGGTGGAGTCTGGCAAAATCGCGGTGGCGCTTGGCCAGTGAATAATCCATCTTCGCCTTGCACCTGACTCGGATAAATCACCACCGGCAGTGCGGGATCGCGCCGCTGTAGCATATGCAGGATATCATGCAGCGCCGCGACGCTAGGTGAAGTAATAATGCCGACGCTGCTGGCATAGCGAGGGAGCGCATGTTTAACTTATTGATCGAACAATTCTTCTGACGCTAACCGCTGCTTAAGCTGTTCGAACTGCTGTTGCAACAGACCATCGCTTGCGGGTTGCATGCTTTCTGCCAGCAGTTGGTAATCACCGCGCGGTTCGTACAGGGTGATCGTAGAGCGCAGAAACACTTGCTGCCCGTTTTGTTAGCGAAACACCACACTGGATTGTTGGTGCGAAACATGGTGCAGCTCACCTGAGCGCGCTCATCTTTCAGAGTAAAGTATCAGTGACCAGAGGCAGGTTGGGAGAAGTTGGATATTTCGGCGCGTAGCCAGATTTGCCCCATTTCCATTTCCAACAGTTGTTGGACAGTTTGATTGAGGCGGCTGACGGTAAAATATCGGATGAAGGCACTTGGGACATGGCGTTGGTTAACCCAATTTAGTGAGCAAGATCAAATTTTAAAACAGAGTATTGATCAATCAATACTACCTTGCCTGAAAGATTAATCAAGTTTTTATAAAAAAGCTGGAGGCAACCGATTACGCTCTGTATAATGCCACGGCAATATTTTATCACATCCCTACATTGAGATATTGCCCATGCTACGTATTGTCAAAGAAGCACTGACGTTTGATGACGTCCTCCTGATCCCAGCTCACTCGACCGTTCCGCCGAATACTGCCGATCTCACCACCCAGCTCACAAAAACGATTTGTTTGAATATTCCTATGCTCTCTGCTGCCATGGATACCGTGACAGAATCAGGTTTAGCTATCGCATTGGCGCAGGAAGGCGGCATTGGTTTCATCCATAAAAACATGTCGATTGAGCGCCAGGTGGAAGAAGTCAGCCGGGTGAAACGCCATGAAAGCGGCGTGGTTGTCGAGCCGCAAACTGTGACGCCAACCACCACGCTGCGTGAAGTCAAATCGCTGACCGAACGTAACGGCTTTGCTGGTTATCCGGTAGTGACTGACGATAACGAACTGGTTGGGATTATCACTGGTCGTGATGTGCGTTTTGTGACTGATTTGGAACGTCCGGTGAACGCCGTGATGACTCCGAAGGACTATCTGGTAACGGTGCGTGAAGGCGAAGCGCGTGAAGTGGTGCTGCAAAAAATGCACAAAAAACGCGTTGAGAAAGCGCTGGTGGTGGATGGGAGCTTCCATTTGCTCGGCATGATCACCATGAAAGACTTCCAGAAAGCCGAGCGTAAACCTAACGCTTGTAAAGACGAACATGGTCGACTGCGCGTTGGTGCGGCAGTTGGCGCTGGTGCTGGCAACGAGGAGCGCGTTGATGCGCTGGTTGCTGCCGGTGTTGATGTACTGCTGATCGACTCCTCTCACGGCCACTCTGAGGGTGTGTTGCAGCGCATTCGTGAAACCCGCGCTAAATACCCCGATCTGCAAATCATAGGCGGCAACGTTGCCACCGGTGCCGGTGCCAAAGCGCTGGCTGAAGCAGGCGTCAGCGCCTTAAAAGTCGGTATTGGCCCAGGTTCTATTTGTACCACCCGTATCGTTACCGGTGTGGGTGTACCACAGATCACCGCGATTTCCGACGCGGTAGCAGCGCTTGAAGGTACTGGAATTCCAGTCATTGCTGATGGTGGTATCCGTTTCTCCGGTGACATCGCCAAAGCCATCGCTGCGGGTGCAGCCTGTGTGATGGTGGGTTCTATGCTGGCGGGCACGGAAGAATCTCCGGGTGAGATCGATCTGTATCAAGGCTGTTCCTTTAAATCTTACCGTGGGATGGGCTCGTTTGGTGCCATGTCCAAAGGCTCTTCTGACCGTTATTTCCAGAGCGATAATGCGGCAGATAAACTAGTGCCGGAAGGGATCGAAGGGCGTGTGGCTTATAAAGGCCGCCTAAAAGAGATCGTGCATCAGCAGATGGGCGGCCTACGTTCCTGCATGGGCTTGACCGGTTGTGGCACTATTGACGCACTGCGCACTCAGGCCAAATTTGTTCGCATCAGTGGTGCAGGCATTCAAGAAAGCCACGTGCACGATGTGACCATCACCAAAGAATCTCCGAACTATCGGATGGGTTGATTTTGGCCTACAGGTCAATCTGCTGATGTGATGGCTGATTTGACAGAAACCCGGTAAACTTCGCCGGGTTCTCTTATTTTTTGCTCCTTACGTATTTTGGAATGCGCCTCTCATGACAGAAAATATTCATCAATACCGCATGCTCATTCTGGATTTTGGTTCGCAGTATACGCAGCTGGTCGCACGCCGCGTACGTGAACTAGGAGTTTATTGCGAGCTCTGGGCATGGGACGTTACCGAAGCACAGATTCGCGAATTTAACCCGAACGGCATCATTCTTTCCGGTGGCCCGGAAAGCACCACAGAGCACAACAGCCCGCGCGCGCCGAAATATGTGTTCCAGGCCGGTGTGCCGGTGTTGGGTGTGTGCTACGGTATGCAGACCATGGCAATGCAGCTGGGTGGACATGTGGAAAGTTCCAGAGAGCGCGAGTTTGGTTATGCTCAGGTCGAAATCAAAGCGGAAAGCGCGCTGCTGCGCGATATGCAGGATGCGCTGAGTGAAAGCGGTGTGCCGCTGCTTGACGTATGGATGAGCCACGGCGATAAAGTGACGGCCATTCCATCCGATTTCGTCACCCTTGCCAGCACCGATACCTGCCCGTTTGCCATTATGGCTAACGAAGAGAAACGCTTTTACGGCGTACAATTCCACCCGGAAGTGACGCATACCAGTCAGGGGCAGCGAATGCTGGAACGCTTTGTACGTGATATCTGTCAATGTGATGCGCTATGGACGCCGGCAAAAATCATCGATGACGCGGTGGTGCAACTGCGGGAACAGATTGGTAACGATCGCGTTATTCTGGGCCTATCCGGTGGTGTTGACTCCTCTGTTACGGCGATGCTACTGCACCGTGCCATTGGCGATCGTTTGACCTGCGTGTTCGTGGATAATGGCCTGCTGCGTTTAAACGAAGCAGATCAGGTGCTGGAAATGTTCGGCGATCATTTTGGTCTAAATATCGTGCACGTGTCTGCGGAAGATCGTTTCCTATCTGAATTGGCTGGTGAAAATGATCCGGAAGCCAAACGCAAAATCATTGGTCGCGTGTTCGTCGAAGTGTTCGATGAAGAAGCAAGTAAGCAGGCCAAGGTGAAATGGCTGGCACAGGGCACCATCTATCCTGATGTGATTGAATCAGCGGCGTCCAAGACTGGCAAAGCGCACGTCATCAAGTCTCACCACAACGTGGGTGGCCTACCGAAAGAGATGAAGCTGGGTCTGGTTGAGCCGCTGAAAGAGCTGTTCAAAGACGAAGTGCGTAAAATTGGGCTAGAACTGGGCTTGCCATACAACATGCTGTACCGCCACCCGTTCCCCGGTCCTGGCCTTGGAGTACGCGTGTTGGGCGAAGTGAAGAAAGAGTATTGCGATCTGCTGCGCCGTGCCGATGCCATCTTCATCGAAGAACTGCACAACGTTGACTTGTACCACAAGGTAAGCCAGGCCTTTACTGTGTTCCTGCCGGTTCGTTCCGTAGGCGTGATGGGCGACGGCCGTAAATACGACTGGGTGGTCTCTCTGCGTGCGGTTGAAACTATCGACTTTATGACCGCTCACTGGGCACACCTGCCGTATGACTTCCTGGGTCATGTTTCTAACCGTATCATCAACGAAGTTGATGGCATTTCTCGCGTAGTGTATGACGTGTCTGGCAAGCCGCCTGCAACGATTGAGTGGGAATAATCGCCATTTAACGTTAGCGTAGAGAATTGCCCTTGTAACTGAATTATGTCTAGCAACATAATCTACATCGATCTCATCGGAGAATGTCACAGGACATTCTCCGCGGGTTTTTTACCGCTTAGTGATTCAAGCATTAGCGCTGCGGGTTGATTTTATTGATCAATACGTCGCCGTTGATGCCTTTTATCGTTCCTGAGATGCATATTCTCAGAAACTCCAGTTTCCTTTTCCAAAAGGATATAACGTATCAGGGTAGTCAGGTTTTGTTCTCCAGTGTTCGGGACAAATTTTTATTTTCCGAAAGGAATCATCATGAAATTTCCATGCAACGCTGTTCTTTCAGGTATCAATATTGGTTTTGATGTATAAGTTATTGGTAAAAATGGAAGGTCTGAATCAATAATACGCTGTATCAGATGGTAAAGGTTATTCAACATTTCATTTTTGGTAGCAGTCTTATTCTTATTACTTCCGACCTTATTGTTGACTTCAAAAGCAAAAGCATCTTTGTTAGTAAATCCTGCCTCTTTCAGCATGTTTACTATGGTTATTGCCTGTGTTTCTGGCGTTCTGGATTTGGCTCTGAAAAAATATGCCAGGTCCCGCGGAGGAAGGGGCTCATTCATTCAATAACCTAATACATCATCAAACGTAATACTCACGTTTGATGTAAGTACCGATAAGCCTATCGTGCATTTCGGATTACGATTGAGGCGTTTCAATCGGTTGCACAGCGTGCAG
>JBPETC010000067.1:0-10878 GCA_051710325.1 Symbiopectobacterium sp. | reverse complement strand
CTTCACTTTTTCGAATGAGCCAGCTTCTGATGACCACTAAAATATTGCCGTGATTGGCGAATGCATGATTGAACTGTCGCAAAAGGGCTCTGACCTTACTTAATCACGACTTTTGTGGCGACACCATGAACACCACCGTGTATGTTCTTCACCATGTGAATATCCACACTCTAGGCGTCCACTACGTGACTGTACTGGGCACCGCGACAGCTTCAGCACGGAAATGAGACGGCCTGGGAAAAGAGAAGATTGGCACCTCGCTGATTTAGCGTCTGGATAATAAACTGCCGGGCCTTGTACTTCATTGAAACTGACGATACCGGTGAGCGTACCTTCTACTATTGGCGTAATGATGCCGCCGCGCGTTTTCTGGCTGGACGGCAAAGAAGATGCCGATGCGATTCTGCGCACGTTTGGCCACCTTTGCCTATCTATATCTGAGCGGTATCAGCGTAGAAATCCTTAACCCTTCCTCCCAGCCGCCAGCGTTTTCTGACGTTGCTGCGTGCCTGCAAGCTAACGGTGGAAAGGTTATTTTCGACAACAACTACCGTCCACGCTTGTGGCAAAGTAAAGAAGAGACACAGCAAGCCTATAGTGATATCCTGGCGTGCACAGATATCGCCTTCCTGACATTGGAAGACGAAGATATGCTTGTGGTGGGGCGAATAGCCGGTGGATGCCGTGCTTGGCGCACATGCACGGTTTCGGCGTATCTGAAGTGATGATTAAACGCAGCGCAGACTCCTTCCTGATTTTTGAAAACGGCCAGCCGTTAGTGGATGTTCCGGCGGTGAAATTGCCGAAAGAGCGCGTAGTGGATACTACTGCGGCAGGGGACTCCTTCAGCGCAGGCTATCTGTCAGTCAGTGCACCTTGTGCGGCAGTTCAACAGAAGCGGCGACCAAGCGCCGGCCACCTTTGCCCACCAGCACGGTGATTCAGTACCGTGGGGCCATCATCCCGCAATACGCCATGCCGGCCTGATAACACAGCACTAGAGTGAAAAAAAGGGAAGCCCTTTTTATTGGGCGAGGTAACGATCAGGGCATATTACTGTGCCGGTGTTGCCTGCGCCGCCGCCTACGATGGCTCGGCTGAAGCGGCTCCACCGCGACAGAGGATCTCATGATTTTACTGTACACCTCATATAACGCCATGGTGTTTGCTTCTGGCTTACCCTTTTGCTATTTGAGCATCATCGTGGTTTCCTAAGATTGAGCATCAGCGTGGTTTCCTAAGAAATTTGCTGGTGCAGTTCCTGATTCAGCAAAGGTAGCGTCAGCTCAGAGAGACAGGCCTGACACAACTTCTGATATTCTTCCGGTGAAATATCCACCACGCCGTTTCGCTGTGAGCGCAAGCGCTGCTGCATCAAAACATCGGTACTGGTACGGGCGTAGGTCGCAAACAGTTTGCTGAGCTCGTCGCACTTGCGTGCTATCAGTGTATCAAACTCTTGCTGCGTAAGCCCCTTATCACGCAAGGTCATCAGCTCTTTTGCTAGGAAGGTCAACGCAGCCTCGGCGTTCTCGCTGTTGGGACTGTCTAAACGGACGCCACACTGCGCACGGGTATAAGTACATATCGCAGTTAACGTGCACGCTGCTTTCTTTAAGCCCACTCTTTCCAATGCCTGCTGCACATGCCAGAACAGGGCTTCGTGCGCTAAATCACTGTGCTAGTAGCGGGTAAGCGCCTGCGATTCGCGGATAAGGTGCCAGGGCATATTCCAGATCAGCGAGCGAGAGCATATCGCGATTCGCCTTATCAAGCACAAAACCAATCGGCTCCGCAGACAGCAGCGAGAGCGTCGGAATTGAAGCCGATGTGGTGCGTTTGCCTTCCAGAGAAACAAACGCTTTACTGATAAGCTCCTTTATCTGGCAAGTTTCTGTTTCTACATGCCCTATCACGTACAGCATCATCGCATCAGGGGTATACCAGGCTTTGTAAAACTGCGACATCATTTCATTCAGCCGTTGGACGCGCTTTGACATTCTGTGCCGAATTGTGCGCCAGCAGAGACTATCCTTTTAAAGCGATACTGCCATCATCAATCTTGATGTTCCCTGCCGTTTCTGCTAGCCAATTCAGCGCATCTTTAAGCAATTCAGCCAGATTATTGGGCAAACTGAGATTGTAGGAGATGTAATCATACGAGACAAACGCTGGCGACAGCAGCTTCGCACCGTTAGTCTCCGGTATCAGCAACGAGGGAAGCTGTGCGACAGGTAAATTATCTCCCGGCGTCAGTTCCAAACGAGAAATAAGGTACGCAAAGCCCGACTGTTGAGCTCACTCAGCGAGCGAACCCGCGTTAACCACTAAACGTAATTCAATCCGATACCCAGGACACTGCGGCGTTGTCAGTAACTGTCACGTAAAACCATTATCCAGCCTCCCCTCTTCTGCTAGGCAGGATCGAGTTGTAGTGTTTCAACTTGCACGCTGTCACCAGCCAACGCGAGCAACATTCCACCAACTAAGAACCACTATTTTAGTGGATTGCATGTGAACCCCTACTTAACTAACTATCCAACACAATAAAAGATGATTGTTACAAATAAGGTCTCTACACTCTCTCACCGCCCAACATGCCTATCCCTTTCAGGGTGCGTCAGCGGAGGTATTACGGGGAAATCAGAGCGATCAGTTTGCCCTTACGTAAGACCATACACTTTTGCCTATTTCACTCAATAAATACGATGAAATAATTTTGAAAATAGAGAAGAAATGATGACCAATAAACGGTTTTTGATTGTTATACTCCCGATACAAACCGTGCACAATGCGCGATTGCCTGGCCGCAGCCTTATAAAAAATTTCCCGTGATGGCAGCCGCAATCACGTGGAATCATGAAAAAACTAGGACGGGGATAGCAGTTATCACTGCGCCAACGTGGTTTTTAGCAGGATAAAACCCATTTATGAAAGTACGGTCGGTACAGACGTATATTCTTTATGCTAGAAGAGCTCGCTTTCCAGCTGCTTCTCATCCAACTCACCACCCACTTGGCAACCACGATCGTCGCGACGCCGTTGCCGCTACCAGGTTGCTCAGGGCGCTCGCTTCTGATATAAAGCGATCAATGCCCAGGATCAACGCCAGACCAGCAATTGGGTGACGCCCACAATCTGGCGTTTTTTCTATGGTGGCGTCATCTCGCGTGATTTTGATGTTAACAAATGTATCATTTATTCAATAACCTAATACATCATCAAACATAAAGCATCAAGGTAGGTGCGAACGGCACAAAAATTCCGGCATGATCGTCCAACCAAATTCTTTACACAATAGGCTTCTCTGACCGCGTAAATCCTGACCGACCATTGCAGGAAGCAACAAACTAAATTTTATCCGGTTTTTACCCAACCAGTGTTCGATCACAGTGAAAGCTCAAGATTGTAAGCTAGCAGCGGCTCATTCAGTAAATCCAGGCCAAAATGTTCACTGCTATTCAGACTTTCGGCAAGGGCTGGTGATGTAATCGCGATCACACGATAGGTAAAAATAACATCCCCTTTAATCGCGTATCAGTGATCGGATGCACCGTGATACACAAATCGCAGTGCCTCTTCTATCACCATCTTGGAAACCATCTCCGGCATGCAAATGTACGCAAATCCCACAGCGAACAACATCATTATCAGGCGTTATCACAATTCTTAACGCAATGAAGAAGTACCATCAACAGAATGAGCCCGCTACAGCTGTATTACGCCGCGATAATCTCATTCGTAGCGCCGCCTTGATTCGTGACAACCATGTGGCCATGACCGGAAGCAGACGAGGTACCGGTTCTTGGGATGCAGGCGTGGATCTAACCACAGCAGATGAGCGTGGTGGCATTATTATCAGTCCGTGGCATTTCCTCTGGTAAATCTCGCCTTCAGTCCGCTAGCGGGTATATTTGCAGCGGGCAATACCACGATGCTGAAACCCTCAGAACTGACGCCTTTTACCTCTGAATTGCTCGCAGAGCTGGTCCTTCATTACTTTGATTCGAATGAGTTCGTGGTGGTGTTGGGTGATGCGAGTGTAGGTCAGGCGTTCAGGCGTTTAGTCAGTTACCGTTCGACCATCTGGTCTTTACTGGCAGCACGGCGGCTGGCCGTCACGTCATGCGCGCGGCTGCAAAAAATCTGGTTCCTATTGCGCTGCTTGGGCTGGAAGGAAAATCCCGGTAATGTTGGATACCAATACAGACATCAATATCGCCGTCGAACTAATACTGACGATAAAGACATTTAATGCCGGACAAATCTGCATCCCCCGGATTATGTCCTGCTGCCGGAATCATCCGAAGCGTGCTTTATCGCTGCGGCAAAACGTTTTATGCGCGATAACTACCCAACGCTTCAGTGCAATACGGATTACACAGATATTATTAACGACAGACACTATCTGCGATTGCTTATGCTGCTGGACGATGCTGCCCGAAAAGGAGCTAACATCATCAGTCTAGCTCCCAATAACGAACCTAATCTCGATCCGCACAGCAGAAAGATCGCGCTGCATCTTAATAATTCTTAGCGTTACAGAAGAGATGCTCGTGATGCAGGAAGAGATCTTCGGGCCACTTCTGTCATTAAAAACCTACGAGGCCGGGATCGGTGACGGCATTCGTGACATTGCCCGCATCCACTTGCTGCCTACTACTTTGGCTATGACGCGAAGCGTCAACGCCAAATAGCCACAAGGACAACGTCTGGTGCCTTGGTTATCAACGATGTCATGACTCACGCTGCAATCGACAGCCTACCCTCCTGCAGCATCTGGGCTTCAGGAGCCGGTGCATATCACGGTATCCATGGTTTCAAGCGTTTTAGTCATGCAAAACCAGTTATTGCTCAGGACAGCGCCCCGGAATGACCAATCTTCGTCTTCGCGCACCTTATATCAGGATGAAGCGGCTGTTGCCGAAGCGTTTCTGAACAACTACTTCACCTGTACCAGCACTATAGAGGTTAACAATGAAAATTTTAATGATTCTGACATCCCATGCCGAACTGGGCAACACAGGAAAGAAAATAGGGTTTTGGCTGGAGGAGTTTGCCGCGCCCTGCTATGTCTTTAAAGATGCAGGGGATGAGGTGGCTCTAGTAGACTCCCCGCTCGGTGGCCAGCCTCTGCTAGATCCCAAAAGCGATCTTTCTGAATTTCAGACAGCGCTGACAGCACATTTTAAAGCTGATAAAGACGCACAGGACACGATTTCTCAAATCGGTCAAACTGAAAACCGTGTCTTACGAGGATTTTGACACCGTGTTCTATCCTGTCGGCCACGGCCCACTATGGGATCTTGCGGAGTTAGCAACATCGATTGCACTGATTAAATAGTTCGATCGCACCGGGAAATCAGTGGCCTTTGTCTGCCATGCACCGGGCGTACTGCGTAAGATTACCTCCGCGTCGGGCGTTGCTTATCAAAAGACGTAACATTACCAGCTTTACCAATAGCATAGAAGAGGCGGTTGAGTTAACCTATGTTATCCCGTTTTTAATCGAAGATACCTTTATTGCTGCTGCCGTACATTGCCAAAAAGGTGCCGACTGGATGCCGTTTGTCGTGGAAGATAGCAATCTGATCACTGGACAGAATCCGGCCAGTGCAGAAGCCGTTGAAGTCGCCCCTGCTGAAGAAATTGAATAAAGAAAACTCAATGAGGCATTAAAAATTACAGGGTGCGATGTTGGGCTAGCGCAATTAACTACAATAACAAAGTAGTTCTCAATGCAATGACTAGGAGTTGTCATGGCGACAATGAAGGATGTAGCCAGCCATGCTGGTGTTTTTGCGGCAAAGGTAAGGGTATGCCGAGTGATCAACAACAACGTTTACGTTAAGCCGGTTACTCGCGAACGGGTTGAAACGGTAATGCGTGAATTCAACTATCAGCGCAATGTTACCGCACACGCCATGGCAAAAAGGAGTGGCAAGACGCTCGGGCTGCTTACCGGAAACCTGAATGATCCCTTCTTCTCGCGTATGGCGAGAGCATTGACGATGCCACGCGTAAACCAGAGTACAGTTGGTCGTTTGTAGCGGCGGGCATTGCACTGAGCAGGAAAAAGCCGGGCTTGATTTTCTGATTAAGCAGGGGTGTGAAACCATTGTTGGTCATCTTCCCCGAATGAATCTGCCCCGAATGAATAAAGAGGATATCTTGCGCTATGCGGCCCATATGCCTGCGTTGGTGCAGATTAATCGCTATTTACCGATCATTGCCAATCGTTGCGTGTGCCTGGATAATATCAGTGCCGCTCAGGTCGCAACCAATCAACTCATTCAACATGGCCATCGGAAAATAGCCGTGCATCACATGCAGATATTCCCATCGATGATAGAACTCACCGCGTTGATGACTACCGCAAAGCCATGGATGTCGCTGGGATTCCGGTAGCGGATGACTAGATCATCTAGTGTTCCATTTAATGAACACGGAGTGAGCTAGCAGCAGAAAAACTGTTACAAGCCTGGCTTAACTTCACTGCGTTGGTTGCCTTTAATGACGTCATGGCCGCAGGCATCATGCGAACTTTCACTACCATCAGATTCGTGTACCCGACGATATCTCCTTGATGGGGTTCGATGACATTTCCTGGGCCAAATATATGAACCCGACCTTAACCATCATACATAATCCCATTGAGAAAATAGCACGCCGTGCCGCGACGCTAGCGTTACAGCTTAATGCCGGTATCGTCTGGCTACCACAAAATAATGGCTATTACGCCAAGCTTATCCCTCGAGCATCGGTCAAGCAGGTTTAATTCCGCTTTGTAAGCCCGAAGCAGGCCAGAAAAATGCGAATCTCGTTGTAGTGATTAAACATATGAATCCGTTACATCCATAGCGCTCCGGGATCATATTTATACTGCCTCACTCTTACTAGGCTGGCCTCTTCAATGCTTAAAGGAGTAAGAAATAAAAGCTAAAAAGGAGCTTAATCTTGGATTGGCACTGCTTCCCATCGTTGCCATGCTCATCGCGATTATCGCGAAGCTGGCCAAAGCGATGTCAGTGATACTGATATTGATCTGCGTCGGTGGCATGATCGTAGCCTGGATGGGTAAGTGGCACGATCTCTGTTGGGCACCGTGAACATCGTGGGGTGGTCTTAATGAATAGCGTCGCCGCTTGTGGCCTTGTCTCTTTACCCGCCACAAGCGGGTGCGGTGGTTTCAGGGGCCTATTTTGGCGATAATCTGAGTAGGCCTACAACAGGGATTTACCCTGCAACAAGGGTGTATTTCATTGATTCACGGCTTCACCACATCAATGTTTGCTGCATAGAGTACAGAGGTAACCGGCTTGATCAGCGATATTTCCCGTTTGCTCGATCGTGGAGAGATGTTCTCCATTATGAGCACTATCTATCCCTATTGGTGCTTTGCGCATTTTCCTTTGAAGGGGCCTTAACGTTGATGGGGCCCTGACCGTAATCATTAACCGGTTGCTAAAGGTGATTCACAGTGTGGGTCAGTTGATTGCGGCTACCGTGGCAACCACCCTACTGCTCACTGGAGCAACCAGTGACGGAAAGTTGGCGCTGCTTATTCCCGTTGGCGCTGCTTATTCCCGCTGAATTGTTTAAGGAATCATATCTGCGTATGGGATTCGATACCAAGAATCTGTCGCGAACGGTGGAGGACGCGGGTACAGTGACTTGAGCCATTACTGCCCTGGACATCGCCTGGGGTGTATATGGCCAGCACCCTGGGGTTAACATATTGGATCTTATCCCATGGAAACCCAATGCTATGCGGCGATCTTCTTCCCGCTGATATACGGCTTTACCGGGTTTGGTATCGCCAGATTACCCGTCGCCAGAACAGCACCGCAAGGCATAAATCTGCTATAATATAAACGGTCCAAAATAATAACACCCAACCATAGGATCACACTGACTGTGCACAAATTGAAGGTAGTGTTAAGGCAGGAAATTTATCTTATTCAAAACAGTATGTAGATCATCGTAAATACTCCCTTTTTACCCTAAAAGCCTGACTATGGATTAACCTTCTGCCTAAACCTCTGCGGAACAAGCCAGAATTTCGAGGAAAATGCTTGAGCTTCCAACGGTTTACCAAACCAATAGCCTTGTCCTTCCTGACAGCCATGCTAGCGTAAGTCATGCCACCGCTCTGCGGTTTCGATTTCCTCCTCAATCGCTTCAATCTCGAAATTACGGGCAATATCAAAAATGGCATAAACAACAGAGGCATCGCGTCGTGAAGTGAGCAAATTTTGAGTAAATGAATAATCAATTTTTATTGCGCGTTACCAGGTACTGATTTAAAATACTCAACGACGCATAGCCCTTACAAAAATCATCGAAGACAATAGAAACGTCCATATCACGAATTTTTGCAGTGTGTCCAACATGATTGAAGCATTGTTATTGTTCAGCGCAATATTTTCTGTTAATTTAATTTACAGAGCCTCTGCGGGAAGAGGCGTAGAGTTTCAGCACGTCTGCGATCTTCTGCGTCCAGAGATCCCCTGCCGTCAGTAGTATATCGAACAATTCACGCCGATGCGAAAATCAAGTGCACCACACCGACACCAATAGGCCGTCTGTACACAGACTTCATCAAGGATCCCACGCTAACCGCCATTGGTCTGCGTGCTAATGTGGTTAAAAATTCCGAAGGAGGTAATAGCCACGCGTAGGGTGTACCCAGCGGATTAACGCCTCCGCGCCGGACAATGAGCCATCACTCAGTTTTATTTACGGCTGATAAAACAATACAAACTCGCTGTTGTTCGCGTTGCACGTAATAGCTCCATGGCGTGATGGAGGCGCGCCGTTTCCTCCTATAACGCAACTCCGACGTAAAAATATAGAGTTGATTACGCCCTATCCGCTTCGCCCTTGATAAGGCCAGATCGGCATTGGCAATCAGCTACAGCGGCTTCATAGCTGTGTTTCGATGCCAGTTAAATGTCCTACTGACCGTTATACTTATCGGATTGCCCTGTACCAGAATCGGCTGAGCGATATGCGCAATGATTTGCTTGGCATAAAACCCAGCCTTAGCCTGTTCGTAAATATCCGGCAGAAGCACAGCAAACTCATCACCTCCAATCCGCGCAACAATCTGCGTTTCCTTGGTTGATGTTAGCAGACGATGGATGATTTCACATAAAATTTCGTCACCGGCAGCATGCCAAAAAGCAGCATTGACATCCGAGAAACCATCAATATCAATCATCATGATGGCAACATTGTGGTATCGCAATACGGCGTCTTTGATATTCGGCTGAGCGATATGCGCAATGATTTGCTTGGCATAAAACCCAGCCTTAGCCTGTTCGTAAATATCCGGCAGAAGCACAGCAAACTCATCACCTCCAATCCGCGCAACAATCTGCGTTTCCTTGGTTGATGTTAGCAGACGATGGATGATTTCACATAAAATTTCGTCACCGGCAGCATGCCAAAAAGCAGCATTGACATCCGAGAAACCATCAATATCAATCATCATGATGGCAACATTGTGGTATCGCAATACGGCGTCTTTGATATAATGATAAAAGCGACGTCGATTTCTCAGTTCGTTAGCGGATCGCAATCGGCACTGATGGCAATGGCCTTTTATCCTGTCGATAACGCGTTATGTCTCGTAATGCGGCAGTAAACTGCAAATTGCCACCACAACACTCACAAAACAGCACATGGTGAGGGTGCGTATCTGCCCAGAGATGCGCTGGCTGGTGGTCGGCTCGCCAGGCTACTTTGGGCGAAATGACGTGCCCTCATCCCCTTCGGTGTTGCAGCAACACTGATGCATTAATATGCACTTGCCTAGGTTGGGTGGATTGTATGCCTGAGAGTTTTGCGCATGCCGGTCGCGAAATGCGAGTTCGCGTGGATGGACAGTTAACATTCAACAGTTTTTGTCAGATTTTGTCAGAGCATTGATGCCGCGTGCCACGGTTTCTGCCTGGCTTACGTACCCGGAAGACGCGGTTTGCCTGGAGCTTGAAGCGGGTACACTGACGCGGGTACTGGAAGATTGGTGCGCGCCCTTTCCCAGCTACTGCCTTTATTATCCTATCCTATCCGACACGCAAGTAGCGACCCACGGCATTTGCCCTGTTTATCGATGCGATACGCTATCAGGATAAATGACCTGCGGGGAAGCGCGCAGCACAAACATTCAGCACTCAGTAAAAAGCTGTAATAAAGCACTTGCCATTATGGGAGGACAACGCCATAATAACGTCCACTCCTCCAGTGGGAGTGTCAAAAAATATATCTAATCAACCAATTGATTGATACTACATACAGTACGACCATAGCTCAGTTGGTTAGAGCACCACCTTGACATGGTGGTGGTCGGTGGTTCGAGTCCACCTGGTCGTACCAATCCATATTTTACATATGGATAGTAATGTCTATAATGCCTTGAAAAATTCTATCTCTTTTTTTCGTCAGATTCTCGAGATCTACACGTACCAAAATAGGTTTAGTATCTCCCTACTAAACTCGTGCGTAGAGGTTGTTCGCGAAATTTATTTTCATATCTATCCAGAGATTTCTTACTACATCTATGGCACCTTTGGCATCTAACTCTTTACCAGAGAACCTAGCCTTAATGTATTTCTAATACTCGATGAACATCGTCTGATTTCTAAATCAGAATCCATTGCGGCTTTAGCCCTGGAATATGATTAGCGCTGGGCGGACGGCATTTACCGTCGGAGTGCCTTAACTGATGGCGCACTTTTGTCCTGGTATTTTGCTTTTGTAAGTTCGTCGTTGTAAGCCCTATAGCCATCAGTGCACCAAAATGCCACTCTGAACCCTGAGAGCAGTTCCAGCAACTTACGCAGGAGAGGCACAAATGCATGAGGGATAATCCGC
>JBPETC010000066.1:0-11120 GCA_051710325.1 Symbiopectobacterium sp. | reverse complement strand
GTGGAGGAGTGGCCGACGCTTAACACATCGTATTCACTCTCGCCGCGCCAGGGGAACGGATGCAGGCCGCCTTTTTGTCGGATGGTGGTAATGCGATCGCGGCGACCGGTGATGATTTTGTGAGGATAGGCTTGATGGCCGACATCCCACACCAGATGATCAAATGGCGTGTTGTAGACATAGTGCAGCGCCACGGTGAGTTCAACGGTGCCTAGCCCTGACGCAAAGTGGCCGCTGGAGCGGCTAACGCTGTCCAGCAGATATTGACGAAGCTCATCGCACAGTTTAGGTAGGTTATCACGCGACAGCATGCGCAGTTCGTCAGGTGTTTCTACTAAAGCCAGTGTAGGGTACTTTGCAATATTAAAACTCATTTGTGACTTATTTCTAAGGTGTTGTAATCCCCGTTCTCTCTCAAGCGGCGAATGGAGTGCCCATCTGGGCGTTGCCACCGTGAAACACGCTTGAAATTCACTGGGAAATTATTTATCTCGCTCGACGATATAATTCGCCAATGCCCGTAGTACCGTGGTATCGAGCGGCGTTGCGCTGGCCGCTTGCAGTTCATCCAATGCTGCTAGTGATTCCTGATAGAGATCCCACGCCTTTTCCCGTGCACTGTCAAGCCCGAGCAAGCCGGGATAGGTGCTTTTGCCCAGTTGCTGATCGGTCCCTTGTCGCTTACCGGTGGTGGCACTGTCACCAACCACATCAAGGATGTCATCCTGAACCTGAAAGGCCAGACCGATGGCATTGGCATAGCGATCGAGGTGTGGCAATGCTGCCCGACCTGTAGTGCCAGCGCTGAGCGCGCCGAGCCTGACTGCTGTGCGAATCAATGCGCCGGTTTTGTGTCGATGAATTTGCTCCAGCACAGTGAGATCGACTTGCTTATCCTCTGCCGCCAAATCCAGCGCTTGCCCGCCGCACATGCCTGCCACACCGCTAGCGTACGCCAGTTCTGCAACCATTGAGAGGCGATCGCGGTCGCTGATTTCCGGCATGGAGTCGTTAGCTAGAATGGAAAAGGCTAACGTTTGAAGCGCATCCCCAGCCAGAACCGCAGTGGCTTCGCCAAATTTAATGTGACAGGTCGGTTGACCGCGGCGCAAGTTATCATCGTCCATGGCAGGCAAATCGTCATGAATCAGCGAATAGGCGTGGATAGATTCCACTGCGGCAGCCGGCGTATCCAGGCTGCTTAGAGGAATGCCAAAAAGTTGCCCGGTGGTATAAACCAAAAAAGGGCGAAGGCGTTTGCCTCCCAGTAACGCACCGTAGGCCATGGCGTCAACCAGCAAACTGCCCTGAAACGGCAAGTCTGTGATAAAACGATTCAATGCCTGATTAACGCGGTCGGCATGGGCGCGTAATTGCTCAGCGAATTCCGTCATAGTGGTTTATTATTCTGGGTTGTCGTGCCCTGAGCGAAAGGGGGACAGCACGGCATCCTATTCATCGATTAGCAGTATTTATACGCGTTGCTCTGCTTGTTGAAACTGCAGCTGTCCCTGCTGGACGGCGCAAACTGAATGCCATTTTTAAAAGCGCTCATCGCGGCTTCCAGCGGCAAATAGCCCGACTCAAGGCAGGTGGGGTAACAATATGTTCCAACTGTTGCAGCGCATCTTCAAAACTCAGCGCTGAGTCAATGCTGTTCAGCGTTTCGCTGTTTTCCTCCGAGTGAGGTGACGTTTTTTGCAGGCATGACCCATTTTATATCCTGATCACTAAGTGATGCTGTTCTTTTAGTGTTGTTAATCGTTACTATTCGCTACTGGCCCCATCGCACAGATAAGCACATCCTTCCTGCTCGCAGTGTGCGAGAAGATGATATACTCAGTGCCTGGATGCTATTGGTAAAATCATCCCATGGAACGAGTTTACTAATAACCTGAACGTAGCACTCGGGTTAATACATACATACGCTCATTTGACCAAGTAAAGACAGCCATTGTGAAGTTTATCATTAAATTATTCCCGGAAATCACCATTAAGAGTCAATCTGTGCGGTTGCGCTTTATTAAGATACTTACCGGTAACATTCGTAACGTGCTTAAGCAGTATGACGGCCAACTGGCCGTCGTCCGTCATTGGGATCATATCGAAGTTCGCCTCAAAGAGGAAAGTCAACGTGAAGAGATTCGCGATGCATTAACCCGTATTCCCGGTATTCATCATATTCTGGACGTTGAAGACCACGCTTACACCGACGTTCACGATATTTTTGAACAAACGTTGGCGCTGTATCGTCCGCAGTTGGAAGGGAAAAGCTTCTGTGTACGCGTGAAACGGCGCGGCAAGCATGACTTCTCATCGCAAGATGTGGAATGTTATGTGGGAGGTAGACTTAATCAGCACATCGACAGTGCGCATGTTAACCTTACCACGCCGCAGGTCACGGTTCATCTGGAGATTGAACAGGATCGTTTTCTGCTGATTAAAGGGCGTTATGAAGGCATCGGTGGTTTCCCTATCGGTACGCAAGAAGATGTACTGTCACTGATTTCAGGCGGGTTCGATTCTGGCGTGTCCAGCTATATGCTCATCCGCCGTGGCTCTCGCGTGCACTACTGCTTTTTCAATCTGGGCGGCGCAGCGCATGAAATTGGTGTTAAACAGGTTGCACACTATTTGTGGAAACGCTTTGGCAGTTCGCATCGCGTGCGCTTTGTTGCTATCGATTTTGAATCCGTGGTGGGCGAGATCCTGGAAAAAGTGGATGACGGCCAGATGGGCGTGGTGCTTAAACGTATGATGGTCCGTGCCGCATCGCGCATTGCGGAGTGTTATGGTATTCAGGCATTGGTAACCGGGGAAGCGTTAGGGCAGGTTTCTAGCCAAACGTTGACCAACCTACGTATCATTGATAATGCCTCGGATACGCTGATTCTGCGCCCGCTGATTTCACACGATAAAGAGCACATCATCAAGCTGGCGCGCCATTTAGGCACGGAAGATTTTGCCAAGATCATACCTGAGTATTGCGGAGTGATTTCCAAAAGCCCAACAGTAAAAGCGGTAAAATCTAAAATCGAAGAGGAAGAAGGCAAATTCGATTTTGAGATTCTGGACCGGGTGGTTTTTGAAGCGCGCAATATAGATATCCGCGATATCGCCACCCAGACTTCGCAAGAGATCACAGAAGTTGAAACCGTGACATCGCTTTCTGCTGACGATATTCTGCTGGATATTCGCTCTGTGGATGATCAAGACGATCGTCCGCTTTCGCTCACCAGCGTTGAAATCAAATCGCTACCGTTCTACAAGCTCAGCACGCAGTTTGGCGATCTTGATCAGAGTAAGACTTATTTGCTGTACTGTGAACGTGGTGTGATGAGTCGTTTGCAGGCGCTGTATCTGCGTCAGCAGGGGTTCACTAACGTGAAGGTCTATAGGCCTTAATATATCTTGTGCATCATCATCCTCGTGTGCGGAGGATGAATGACTCATTGGCTTTCTTACAACTGTTTTGCTGCATCTCGACAGGTGGCAGAACGCTCCCGTTTTCCGATCGTGACCACACACTGTAGCCTTAACTGCGTAGTTTTACTTTATAACAGTTGGGCAGTTCTCTTAATCTGTTTTATGCTGCGTGTGGATTCTCTGAAGAATCTCAGCCAGTTTCTTTTTGAATTGTTCTCTGACGGTTGAACCTAACTTTCGCCATTCTCTGAGTGCATTAGCATCAAAATCCAAAGAGTAAGTCATTACAATTTCCTTTTAATTAACGTTATCTATCAATCTATTTCCTTCTTATAAGTCTTCAAGAGTCAGTCTTGCTGACTGAGGGTTTTTCAGCCGTTGACGAGCAACTCCAATTAATGGAGCATCTTCATCGCTTAGCTGCACCTGGCTTAAGGGCAGTCTCTTGTTGGTGGCAACGTATTCCAGCATTTGACGCAGTAGCTGCGATGTGGTCATCCCTAGTTTTCCAAGACACTAAAGGAACGTGCTTTAAGCTCGTCATCGATACGAATATTCAAGTGTCCCACGATGTCTCCTTTTAGCATGATAACATGCCATTACAAGTGTAATCACTTTCGTGATGGCATTATGGCAAACTCTCTTCAGGTCATCAACCCTAATAACTTGATGGGGTATAGGCATCATTCCCGATAATCATAAATGCCCGATGGCAGCACCAACTGCGCTGCCACCTCTGCCGCTTTTGCACGCCCGGACAGTAATTCAATCAGCTTCAAGGCGAAATCCATGCTAGTGCCGGGCCCCTGACTGGTCAGCAGATTAACACTCTGATCGAACACTACGCGTTTATCCATCCATTTTTCTAGCGCGATTTTCTCTTTTAGCGTGGGGTATCCAGTCATGTTGCCGACCGGAAACAGCTGGTGGTATTCAAGCAGCAGTGCAGGAACGGCACAGATGGCGGCCACGATTTTTCCTTTCTGATGCTTTTGGCGAATACATTCCACCAGTAACGGGCTATCGCGAAAGCATTCTGCCCCTTTGACACCGCCTGGTAACACGATGGCGTCAAACGGGTTATCTGCAACAGAAACCAATGGTGCATCCGCCACCAATCTTGCGCCACGCGAGCAGGTTACTGTTGTTGCGCCGTCGCTGGCGACGCTGGCTACCGTGACAGCAATACCGGCGCGTACCAGCAGGTCGAACGTGGTGATGACCTCGGTTTCTTCGCTACCAGGAGCCAGACAAAGGAGTACGGATGCGGTCATATTGGCTTTCCTTTAGCTTAATCATTTCAAATAAACGGCTGTTTTCTGGCAATGTTAAGCCGTGGGCACGGGCCCGTTTCAGTAGATAGCCGGTAATATAGTCAATTTCGGTATGACGCTGGGCGCGGATATCTTGTAGCATGGAAGACGTATTTTCGGCGGTATTCTGAATCAATTGCTCCACGTACAGTTTCACCTGCTCCAGAGAATCGGGGTGGCCTTCACGCTCCATCA
Source organism: Symbiopectobacterium sp. (assembly GCA_051710325.1). GTDB lineage: Bacteria > Pseudomonadota > Gammaproteobacteria > Enterobacterales > Enterobacteriaceae > Symbiopectobacterium. Next base: position 6,186 of record JBPETC010000066.1, on the reverse strand, counting down.
CGCGCACGATCTCCTGACACAGCAGATCTATTTGCTCGGGATAAGCACTTAACGCCCCATTTTTACAGTTATAGAGCACGGTTAACGGATTGATTACACAGTTTGCTGCCAGCTTACGCCAGCAGGTCACGGCAATATTATTGTACCAGGCGATATCAGGCAGCGCCTGATGCAGCAATGCAGCCAGCGCAGAGTGCGTATCGCTATGAGGAACAGCGCTACGGCTGTTTCCGCTGGTAATGGCGCCAATGTGTGTGGTTCCTCCGGCAACGTGCACCACCAGCGTCGCATCGCGTCGTGCGGCGTGAGTTGTGACGCCTTGTAACAACGGTTGTGTCAATACCGGCAACTCTTCCCGAGTGCCCATGCCATTATGCAACAACAAAATGGTACAGTTTGGGGCAATACTCGGTAATAAGGCGCTGACCGCATCGGAAACCTGCCAGGCTTTAAGGGTTACCAACAGCAGTTCGCTCTGCATCAGATGCTCGGGATAGTTTGTGGGCAGCATGAGATTGCATAGTTTTCCGTCCAGCATTTGTATGTTGACAACACAGTACGAAGCAGGGAAACGCATCCATCCCTGAACATCGTGGCCTTGCTGATGTAATGCGGCAAGCCAAAGCTGACCCAGTGCGCCGCAACCCAGCACGGTAATTTTCATCTGAGGTTTCCTTTATCGATGCGCGTGGCACGCAGTGTGACGGCGGCGGCTATCTTTTGGTTGATTCATTCTGCCTGACAACTACGTATTATGGCGCGTGAGAAAGGGATTGCAAGTATGAAGGCGGGCGAATGTTGTTTCTCTGCGAGGAACAAGTATCATGCATGCCACATAACCCTATTCCTACGCATAAATCAAGGAGAATTGATTATGCCATCTTTCGATATTGTATCCGAAATCGATATGCAGGAAATCCGTAACGCGGTTGAGAATGCGTCACGCGAACTGACTAATCGCTGGGATTTTCGTAACGTACCGGCGAGCTTTGAGCTGAATGAGAAAAACGAACAGATTAGAGTGGCCAGCGAGTCAGATTTTCAAGTGCAGCAACTGGTTGATATTCTGAGAGAAAAACTGGTGAAACGCGGTATCGAAGCAGACGCGTTTGAAGTTCCAAAAGAAATGGAACACAGCGGCAAAACGTACAGCGTTAACGCCAAACTGAAGAATGGTATTGAGCCTGAACAGGCGAAAAAAATCGTCAAGATGATCAAAGACAGTAAGCTGAAAGTGCAAACCCAGATTCAGGGCGAGCAACTACGCGTAACTGGCAAAGCGCGTGACGATTTGCAAAGCGTCATAGCGTTGATTCGCGGAGCCAATCTGGGGCAACCCTTCCAGTTCACCAATTTCCGCGATTAATCGCAAAGGGCCAGCGATGCTAGCCCCATGGACTCACGCTGGCACGATCAGCGCTTCGAGGTGTTGACCGTTGCTCTTCTGACGATCGATTTTGACATAGGCGCTGCGCTCTTCCGGTACCACGATGGCTTCCGCTACGCCGGGAAGTATGCGTATTTTTGTGCTAGTGCGGAGTCGTCCAGTGCATCATCGGGTAGTGCAATGCGCAAGCTGCTCAGATAAGGCGGCTCCTTCATGCTGACGCCGATAATCAGGCATAACGCGCAGAGCAACGCTCCTGCTGCAAACACCTAGGCAGCACCGTGGAATTGAAACAGTGCGACGCCCATGCTTCCCGCCGATAGCGACGCCTATAAATTGGGTAGTGGAGTAGACCCCCATTGCGGTGCCTTTGTAACCAGCCGGTGCTTCTTTACTGATAAGTGAGGGCAGCCAGCCGCCTCCATAAAAATAGCTGAATACCTGCCACAATAGACTAGAATAGAATTGGCTGTCTGCCATCTATAAAACCACCTCTGCAGCTAATAGCACAACTATACTATACAGCCTACAAATACCCGATTCATCTGCCGTTTCACTTCGGCATAAATGATAAAGGGTAGTACGCAGACAAAGGAAATCAGCATAGTGTACAGATATACCTTCCGGTGTGATTCTGCCGGTAGGCCTGCCTGTTCTTCCAGTACGCGTGGCAGGGCGACAAAACTCGACATCAGCAGGATATGCAGGCACATAATACCGATATTGAGTTTTACCAGACAGCTGTTACCAAGCACTTGGCGAATGCTGCCGAGCACGATGGCGGATTCCCGATTAAGGGCATGGCTAGCAGCATTTGAGATCAGCGTCAGGGTTATCACAATACCGAGCAATGCGAGCACAGGGCCATACACCAGAACAAGGACTGTAATCCCCAAGCGTGCGCAACAATAGGTCCAAGTGCCATGGTGATGGCAAAGGTCACTCTCCTGTACCCAGGCAGAGGCGGTAAAGTAGTGGAAATGGTCTATCGCCATCATCGGTTTCCCGTTATCCCAGGTTTCCGCATACGCCAATAGTTCCAGGTTCTCCTCCATGCGATCAGCAATCCGGTTCAGCAGTAAGGCGCGATCCTGTACCGATATAGCCCACTCTGCATTGGCGTTATTAGCGGCATCCAGCGCATGTTCGACATCACGCATGTCGGAACTGGCGACTTTACACAGGGATTGCCCGGTGATAGGCGTCAGGTTAACGAAATAGTCGCCACTGAGGGCACTCAAGGGTGCCACCAACAAAGTTGTCATAGAGCTTTTCAGATTAAGGGGTGAGCACAGGTGCCGTGCACGACACGGTCTTCAGCGATGTGAAGTGCCATTGCGGTCTCCTGTTCTTCGCCGTAGGGCTACGCCCATCCAGGCCGCGATGAAAACAGAGCCAATATGTAAAAAAATTGCTAAGATCAATGAAGATCAATGACGGTCTACCAAGCGTATACATAAATCGGCTTTCCAGCCGCGCTGTTTAGCGACTCTTCGAGGAAACGAACACTTTTCCCCTTTTTATCCTCTGAACCACAGGCAAAACGCCACATTCCACGATAAAAGTCGCATCGCACCCAGTGGGGTGAAATAATGAGTTTCTATTCCAGAATGAATATTCTATGGGGATAATACGTGAAAGATCATATCACCATAAGAGATTTACGGCATGGAGGTGCAGCCGGTCTGTATGGTACATGGTACTGAAGTCCAGATAAAGCTCTCCAGCCACCGCTTTTTTGGGCTAAAATAGCGTCGCTCCATGAATGGCCGTACCAGCTGCGGCGTGTGTGGTATCGAACAGTTGGAAGAGATCGGTAAACCGGGATCGCATCGCTGCCATTCACGCAAACCTTTTCGCTGCTGAATCACCTGAACGGTGCATTATAAGGCAGCGCAAAAACGTGCAGCACGTCGGCCAATTGACCGATTCTACTCATGCGGCGACCTGGCCTTCCAGAGAAGGGACCATTTTGGGCGGCTGCGAAGATGTTGGCCGTCACGTGGCGCTCGATAAACTGCTGGGGCGTACGTACACGCCCCCTAGCACTCGGGTGCCGTGTTGGTTTCCAGCCGTGCTAGCTATGAGATGGTGCAAAAAGCTGCAAAGCAGCGATGTGTAGCATCGAGATCCTGTTTGTCGTCTCAGCGGCAACGTCGCTCGCCATTGATGTGGCTGAGCGTTATAACCTGACGCTGGCGGGCTTTTGCCGCCTAAGGGGCCTGGGCCGGGCGATCGTTTATACCCATCCGCAGCGCCTGCTCGACAGCGCATGAGGCCAGTGCAGATAGATTAATCTGTTTTTAGCTTAGGCAATAATGATATAATATTGTTTTCTAGGGGTAAACTTGCGAATTCCTTGCGATAGCGACGCAAATAATCATTTTCAATATCATTTAATTAACTATAATGAACTTCATGATTACGCGACACTAACAGAATGGTTGTTTGTTAACTATTACCGCTTGAAGCGTGCCGTAACTGACTATCACGTGCGCGCCACAACCAAGACTAAGCACGATCGCGATTATTTAGTAGTACAACTATGGAGATAATAAATATGAGTTATTCACTGCCATCCCTGCCTTACGCTTATGACGCGCTGGAACCGCATTTCGACAAACAAACGATGGAAATCCATCACTCCAAGCACCACCAGGCTTACGTCAATAATGCTAACACAGCGCTAGAAAGTCTACCGGCATTTGCTAGCCTCTCCGCAGAAGAGCTGATCGCCAAATTGGATGAAGTACCGGGCGATAAAAAAGCGGTACTGCGTAACAACACTGGCGGCCACGCTAATCACAGCCTGTTCTGGAAAGGCCTGAAATTGGGCACCACGCTGGGCGGAGATCTGAAAGCGGCTATCGAACGCGATTTTGGCAGTATTGATGCATTCAAAGAAAAATTTGAGCAAGCTGCTGCAACCCATTGCGGTTCAGGATGGGCATGGCTGGTATTGAAAGAAGACGGCAAACTGGCCGTGGTTTCTACCGCTAATCAGGATAGCCCACTGATGGGAGAAGCCATTTCTGGCGCTTCCGGTTACCCGATCGTCGCGCTTGACGTGTGGGAACACTCTTACTACCTGAAATATCAAAACCGTCGCCCGGATTACATTAAAGCGTTCTGGAACGTGGTAAACTGGGATGAAGCTGCTGCTCGTTTTTCTGCTGCTAAGTAATTTGTCCTGACTATATAAAAAGCAAAAAACCGAAATAATATTTTGTTATTTCGGTTTTTTTTTGCTTTTTACCCACTGACTCGATTCATCTTTCTTACATTTAAACAATTAAAAATTTTTAAATACGCATTTTTTATTTATGCTGCTGGGTTAACTCGCAGAAATCATGCTGTGTTTTGTGCTACCTCCTTTGCGGCACACGTTGCCTTATACCCGGATTATGGTGATTAACACCGCATCAGATGGCAGTCCCTGCTGCCTGAAGTAGGCAGTCCATCTCATCCGGGTTTTACCATAGGAAGGTTAATACGGTTTGTACGGTGTAATACAGTACATAGCCACACACTGATACGGAGCTTGTCTTTCTTTCCTGACGTGCCTTCTCAGTTTGACACCCCATCGTACAGCGTAAGCTTGTGCGCTCCTCGGATAGACGCCATTGTTTGGCTTCACACACAGTGGAAAACAGAATGACTATCAAGTTTGAAAATATTAACGTCGGTAAGAAATTAGGGCTGGGATTCTTTTTAGCTACATTGAATCGTTACAAGAGAGTATTCAAAAAGTTAATTTGAGTAATCAGATCAATACCGAGGTTAATCAATCAGGTTTTCTCCGCTTTGGTGTCGATTACGATTTAAACGACATCAAACAAAACAGTATTCATATCGACAACATCAATATACTTGTCGCCCAAGCCAAGACGCTAAGCTGGTCTGCTCAGGATTAGCAAAACGCTCGATAGCATCACGACCACGATCAATAGTTACAAGCAGCAGTGATAAAACTATCTGGATCCTGTTAGCACCAAGATAACATCAGAAAAAGCTGGAGCCTGGGCGGCACCGATCAGGCGATGAGTATGCTTGACGACCAGCAGCGCGCGACGGGCGATAGCCAATCACAACAACTGCTGCTGGCTAATTTCAAAACTAAGCTGATGACAGTGCGCTTCCATCTGGACAATTTGCCGCTGGAACGCACCAAGGCAGCAGAAGAAACGCTGACCGACTCCATCACAATGCAGCGCAGACAGCATTGACCTTCCTGAGTCAGAGCCTTTCCGTCGAACAGTGGGAAATCTAGACCAGGCTATGAGTACCATGAACCATTGTGAGGAAGCAGGTGCTCTCTTACCTGCCGGCTTTAGCAGAAGGAGACGGACAGTGTCACGCAGATGAACGACATCGCCGTAACGCTGAACGATCGCATCAACGAATTGCTGCACGCACAGCTACAGCAAACCGACCACAACATGCGCACCTCAGAAATCCAGTTGACCGTTAACGGCTCTGATCACCCTGCTGACTGGGCTGTTGATCGCCTGATTTATTTCACGGCAGATCACCGCGGCGCTCAACCATACGCTTATCATCGCCGAGCGCATTGCCACCGGGATCTGACCATGAACATGCGGCCAACAATGGAGAAACTGACCGCCACCGTGAAGCAAAATGCGGATAACGCTAACCATTCCAACAAGCTGGTGGTGAGTTTCAGACTTTCAAACGGGATGCGATTAATCTTGTAGTAATCTGCGGGATCATTCATTCAATAACCTAATACATCATCAAACGTAATACTCACGTTTGATGTAAGTACCGATAAGCCTATC
>JBPETC010000065.1:0-11181 GCA_051710325.1 Symbiopectobacterium sp. | reverse complement strand
CGAATACCCGCATTATTCATTGCCAAGTCAATAGCACGATAAGAATAATCGTGTTGGAAGGTGCGTTTACATGATTGACAACGGTAACGGCTGATGGGCAGCACTTCTGCCATAACTGTGTTTTTTTACAGAGACTGTCTGTTCACAAAACGGACATCTTACATCAACTGTAGCCACTGTATCTCCACATCCAAAACAGGAGGGTTTATACTGTAATTAATTTATTCCAGTCCGTGTGGGATAAAAGGGGCCACAGCTCGGCCAAACGCGCGTACCAGCTTCTCAGTTTCGATTTCATTAGCCCAAGGACGCTAGTTTGATACCAACCCCGGAAGCAGGCTGACCGTTGAAGCGGCTCAGCGAGTCATAGTTTTCTGCCCACAGTTCAATCTTTGCAAAGTCGCCAAGCGTCACCACAAAATTATCCTGATTCACACGCAGGGTAATGGCGCGGAATTGCTCGGGCATCTGCAACAGTAAGCGCGCGTTTACGGTAGCATTTAGTGACTGACAGTCTATACAGATGGCGTGACTCCGACCTGACCGACTGACATCTGACTGCTTTTCGATTGAATGGTGCTCACCATATCGCTGGCCGTTAGGGAAAAGGATTTGAGTTTAGACGGATCGAGTCAGATGCGCATGACATACTGCAAACCGAAAATATCGACGCTGCCCACACCGTTGATGCGTCTGAGCGGTTCTTGTACGTTATTGGCGACGTAGTCGGGGGTATCCTGTTTCTGCATACTGCCATCTGTCGAGATGAATGCGATCATAAGGATATTGGTATCTCCTGTCTTGTTGACGGTAAAACCCCTTATTGTTGCACATCTTGCGGCAATTTTCGCATCGCGGATTGCAACTGCTTCTGCATCTGCTGCGGGCGTTATCCGGATCGATCGGATCGATACCCGCATCAAAGTTAAGGTAATGCGTGTCTGCCTGGAGCTACTTTGCGATGATATGTATATCAGATTATCGAGCCTGGTCATGCTCTGTTCGATAATTTGCATCACGGCGTTTCATAGTCTGCGCAGTATCGCCCGGATAGGAGATACGCACATTGGGCGGTGCCAAATTTGGGGTATTGCTCAACCGACAACGAGGCGATCGCCATCCTGCCACCCAACTCAGCAGGATAGTCAGTACCCAGGCAAAGATTGAGCGATCAATAAAAATTTGCCATCAAAACAACGCTCCTTCAGACGAATTTTATACGTGGCACATATTATGGATTATTTATAGGTATCTTAAATAATGCACTACTTTACCCTGTCATCACACTCCACGTCGTGGAGAAAATGAGAAAAATATGTAAATTAACGTTGGTAACACATTTTGTGCCTTTATTCAACAAAGCGTTAGACACTAGCAAATGCGCAAACCGTTTCGGCAAAGGCATCTGGGTAGGAAACAAACAGTGCATGCGCCGCCTGCGCCATCACAACTGAATTACTATTGGGCCAGCGTTCATTAAACAGGCTCGCCACTTTACGTGGTACCAATCCATCCAGCGCCAGTAAATACGCAGCATCAGCAACGTCAACGATGCTATATCCTCGCGCAAGTCGCTCTGGCGCAAAATATCTAAGCCCACCTTAAGCACCTCAAGGCTCGGAATCGGCTGCGCCAGCACCATACTTTTTAGCAGACGCACATCCTGACGTGCGCTGCCTGTGCCCAAGATTTGCAATGTAAGACACCGTTCCACGGTGCGCTGAAAATCTTCGCTTTCGCTAAGCTGTTGCTGAAAGCCCTGCAACACTGTAGGTTTAATGCCTGGCCACTCCTTGTGAGTGCTGAAACAGGGGGGAGGAGCCCAGCGTGATAAAATCACTAACACGCGCAGGCGCACTGAGTGCCGCCTGACTGGAAACCAGTCCTCCTAGCGACCATCCACAAACCAGACAGCCTGCTCGGGTGTGCTTGTGCCAGCACGATATCAGCCATGTCAGCAAGCGGTAACGCTCCATATCCCACACCCACACTACGGCCATAGCTGGGAAGATCCACGCAGTGCATGGCCGAAAATGCGGAGCCAATCGCGCGCAACATCCTGCCATACCTGCGTGTTCAATTCCATCCGTACAGCAACACAAGATCGCGTTTCCCTTCCCCTTCGGTGTTCCAGTAGAACGTTGTTATCAATTATCTTCCTGCTAGTCGTTCGATATTTTCTTGCGAAGCTACTATGTTAACCATCGGCAGCTAACTGCTGGCTATGCTAAACAACTATTTTATCATTACCACCACGGTATTTGTTGTTATTATCAGCGCCATCTTCCAGCTACACCAGTATACTCTGCCTGCGCTGCGGGTTATATCCTCCGGCAATGCCACGTTGCCGTGCGGCTCTCACCATGCTGGCACAGCCTGGCGTTTACCTCCGATTACTGCCCACCGTTCACCACTCTATTAAAACAGTTTAAATGCCACGGACGCATCGAACTTGAGCAGATGCTCGCGCGATAAATGTTACTGCGCTGGCTTAACGTATATCGCCTTGCTCCTGAACACGTTGAAAAACCGATGTACTGCTCACCGTGCTGCTGCACCGCCGTCAGCGCTGGTGATGCGGCTTCAATCAAACCGAGTTACTTGGTGGCCCACAAGCCTTTGGCCAGTTGGCTGCGCTGTCGCTATCATCCGCATGCGCTCAGGCGTCTGCGTCATACGCCTCTGAAACAGCACCTATGCGCTTCTGAGCGGCTCTACAACCTGCGTCATGGTTTTTCATGGTTTTACACCTGCGACCAGGATCTCTCCGGGTTGCGGGTGGCGCTGGTGGATGACATGGTGGTAACCACCGGTAATACGGTGATAGAGATCTGCCGCGTTTTATAAACGGCACAGGGTGCTACGCATATTCAGGTATGCTGTCTGTGCCGCACGCTGTTCGATACGTAAGCGCCTTTGTTGCCATACATGGTATTTACCGTGAATACATTGAAGTTAACGCCACGATGGGCGTATTATGATCAATAAGCGTAGTCAACTATTGAGTTAACCCATTATGATCCGTATTACGGACTCTGCACAAGACCACTTTGTCAAACTTCTGGTAAAACAAGAAGAAGGCACACAAATTCGCGTCTTCATTATCAATCCGGGTACGCCTAACGCTGAGTGTGGCGTTTCCTATTGTCCACCGGATGGGGTGGAAGCCTCCGACACTGAACTGAAGTTCGATAAGTTTTCCGCCTACGTGGATGAACTGAGCGCACCTTACCTGGAAGATTCTGAAATCGACTTTGTTACCGATCAGTTGGGCTCTCAATTGACGCTGAAAGCGCCTAACGCAAAAATGCGCAAAGTGGGTGACGATGCGCCGTTAATGGAACGCGTGGAATATGTGCTGCAATCCCAGATCAACCCCCAATTGGCCGGGCACGATGGTCATATAACACTGATAGAAATCACCGATGATGGCTTGGCTATCCTGCAATTCGGTGGCGGTTGCAACGGCTGTTCAATGGTTGATTACACGCTGAAAGAAGGGATCGAGAAAAAGCTGCTAGAAAAATTCCCTGAGCTAAAAGGCGTGCGCGATTTGACAGAGCACCAACGCAGCGAACATTCATACTATTAATCCACTGATCGCCATATTCCCTACGTCTCTATGGGGAGCATGCCTCAACCCATCAACGCTCACTGTCTTTACGCGCCGTTTCAGGCGGTAACGCAAAACCACGCCGTAGATCGAGATCGCGAATCAAACGTTCCAGGTGACGATCTCTGAATATTGACGTCACCGTTCTGCTCAACTTTCGCAGCCAGTTAGTGTATTCGCGCGTGGTGCCGGGAATATTGACCGGTGTCGCCATATCCAGCCAATCTGCAAGTTGCAACCCACAGCAAGGCACTGCGGGATAATAGCTGATACTGATATAGCGCATCGAGCAAGCCCTACTTGGCGTTGTCACGCTGTTCAATCTACTGCTGAAACGTGAGTTCAGCAGGATAAAGGCCAAGTTCTTTGTCCAATGACAGATCGACGTTTTGCAAAAAACCTCGCAATGTGGGCAGATCGCGAGTGGTAATCGTCGCCATCGACTGGCGCGGATAGTTGAATGGAGCCCGAAAGTGATTGTACTCATCCTGGATCCTGGATGGGTATCGTCCCCAGATCTTCACCCACAACCAGACAGCGCTGGCGTTGCTCTCTCCAGCGCCAGAACAGCCAGTAAATCATCCAGCGGATAATGTACATAGGCATCGCGCGTATTCGTCAGACTCGCCACTGACACACCGGTGCGCTCTGCGTCCATATAGCGCTAGGCGTTGAATGCCGTGAGATCAAAATGGGTTCTCGCGGTAGAGTGCTAGAGCCGCAATACCCTGTACCGCGCCATTTTGATAGCCAGTACCGGTATATCGCGCGTCTCACCGCAAAAATAAAAGCGGGTTGGCATGTTTTTTGGCCTCTCCATCGCGCCGTTCGATAGCGTCACCGAAACCGATTTTCACGCTCAGTTCAGGCTGCTGTTCGCCCCACGGGTACGCATCACGCTGCCAGTCATCAGGATACTCATGCTACTGGCAGGCCTTGAAACGTTGGCGGAACAGGCCGTACTGATAATCCATCTTATAGCCCATCGCCGGTTGCCTCGCCGTTGCCATCGCATCCAGAAAATAGTAAGCTAGACGCCCTAATCCCCGTTACCCAATTCCGGGTCAGTCTTGCCTTCCAGCACATCGCTGAGGCTAATAAGCCCCTGCTCTACCAGCACCGCTGCCACGGCAGAGTGCTATATCCCAGGTTAATCAGGTTATTTCTGGTGAGCTGACTCGGTAAAAATTCCATGGAGAGGTAATTGACATGACGCCCTATCGGCGAATCGGGAAGGTTTATTAGGTGGGCGACAAACAGTTCCGCCAGCGCGGTACTGACAACATGACACTGCTGCTTAGCGCTGAGGCAGATCAGCGCCGCCACGCCATAGTATTATCGTTGGCGATGTGCAATGCAGCAATAAACAGCGTGTGCTTGAATGACAGCTTTCCCATCGTGCATCTCCCCTGTTATCAATCAGAAAAGGCACGTCTGGTTCAGCACAACTCCAACTGCACCTTATGTTGTTCAATGATTTTCATTACGCTGAATGGTGGTAATTGATCGGTAAAAAGATAGTCGATCAGGTCCATGTTGCCTAGATTCATCATCGCATTGCGACCGAATTTGGAATGGTCTGTGACCAGCATGACGCAGCGGGAATTTTCGATAATTGCCCGTTTGGTGCGCACTTCATGGTAGTCAAACTCCAGCAAGGAGCCATCCATGTCAATGCCGCTGATGCCGAGGATACCAAAATCCAGATGAAACTGAGAAATGAAATCCAGCGTCGCTTCACCTATAATGCTATAATGCCGTCATCCAGGGTGCGCACTTCACCGCCTGCCAGAATCAGCCTGCAATCCTCTTTTTCCAGCAACAACGTCGCCACGTTCAGGTTGTTGGTAACGACCCGTAGATCCTTATGCTGCAACAACGCATAGGCAACCGCTTCTGGCGTTATCTCGATATCTATAAACAGCGTAGCACCATCCGGGATTTGGCTGTCGACTTTACGTGCAATACGTGCTTTCATCTGACCACATCCTCTTGCGATTGTGGTAAGCCGTATTTACCGAGCTGGAAGCCAAGATCCGAACCACCGTAGTGGCATTGATCTTGTTCTGCTCCGCCAGATCGTTAAGATCCAGGCGAATCGTTTACGGACTGACCGCAAAATGCTCTACTAACTCTTCGATACTAACATATCCCTGCCGACGCACCAGTTCAATGATAGCGTCGTGCCGCTGGTGCTCTTGCCTCACGCTTTTTCCCTAAAACAGGTTTCCACTCAACTCTCAGGTTGAGAGTTCTCTGTGCTGCTGGCAACGCTTACCCCGTAATGCTACCGGGTTGCGATCATGCTTTTTCTGCTGCATATCCCAAAAAGCTAGCACTAAGCCAATAACCAGACCACGACGTGCGCGGCATTAACAATGCGCAGATCTAAAATATCGAAATATCCGGCGATCAACCACAACGACGGCACGCGTTCGCCGTATAACCAGACGTAGCCCATCAAAGCGTATACCACGCCTGACAAGGCGCCACTGAAATAGATACCGCTGAAGAATGGGTTGTATCCAGCCGCTAGCAACCGCAGAGAGCAGCGTCAAGGTCAGTAGCTTGCGTGTCCCTAAAATTTTCTCTATCGGGCCGCCTAAATACCACCACCATATCAGGTTAAACAAAATATGCAACAAGGAGAAATGTAGGAAGGCGTGGCTGAGATAAGGCTGTTAGGCGAATTGCCATCGTGATTTATCCGTTAGCAAATTGATTTGTGATAAAAATATCATATCGTTTTATTAGGAGGATTGAAATATTGTTCTGATAAACCATTAGTTTACTAACGCCCGTTCCACGAACACAGCTAACACTGCCAATTCGTTATACATCACCACATACACACTTCTGTTTGCTTCCTTTTTGCCCATTACCATATGACAATAGTCACTTTTTAACCATAGCCGCTCGCTCCTTTAGGCTCATATCCAGCAGCGAAGTGACCATGTTCCTGGAAGAAAGACGTAATCAAATTCTGGCTTATTTAACCAAATACGAACGTGCCAGTGTTAATTATCTGGGCATCGCATTTGCCGTGAGAAAAGAGACGATTCGCAGTGACCTGAACGAGTTGGCGCGCTTGAATCTGTTTCAACGCTGCTACGGCGGTACAATTATTGTGCAGTACAATTGCAGTCTGAACTGATTGCCCGCAGTAAAAATTTTGAGGTGCTGCTCAAGCGACTGGAAAAGCAGACCCGACATCAAACCAGCAAACAGAAAGGAAACAAGATGAACGGCAAGGTGTGTATTTTAGGATCGTTCAACGTCGATATCGTCGCCAAGGTGGCACGTTTTCCCAAAGGCGGCGAATCGATCATAGCGCATGGCAGCGCGATCTGCCCCGGCGGTAAAGAAAGGTAAAGGCGACAATCAGGCGATGGCCGTCAGTCGAGCTAGTTCACAGGTCTATTTTGTCACCAAGGTCGGCACCGATCAGTTCAGCCAGTTTGCCTATGATCATCTGTCGTAATCAGATATTCATATTCACGCCTTTAAGCTGTATCAATCCGATACCGAACTTACCGGGAACTCCATCATTTATGTCTCACAGCAAAACGGCGAAAACATGATCGCCATTTATCCCGATGCCAACCAAACCATCACCGATGACGAAGTGGAAGCCATCGCCCCGGAATTAACCACGTCAGACGTGCTGTTAGTGCAGTTGGAGAATAACTTCTTCGCCACCCTGAACGTCATCAAGCATGGCACACGCGCTTGGGTAAGAAAGTGATCCTCAATTCGGCTCCCTACTCCAGCGAGATTCTGCCCTATATGGATTATCTGGACGTGATCACGCCCAACAAAACGTAAGCGTTACTGCTGTTGGGTATCGACATTCACGGTTTTGACAGCACCAAAGAGGCTGCGCTAAAAATCGCACGGATGGGTGCCAAGCGCGTCATAATTACCATAGGATCGCGTAGTGCGCTGCTGTATGACGGCCACCAGTTCCACAACACATTCCGGCCTTTCCGGCGCTCGGTGTAGATGCCACCCACCGGCGCAGGGGATGGCTTTAACGGTGCCTTTTCCACCGCACTGGCTAACGGACAAAGTATGTTGCAGGCCGCGACCTACACCTCCGCTTTTGATTCTTTGGCAGTCGAACGGAGAAGTGCATAAAATACGCAATAATGTCAACAGGTTATCGAAATTTTATCACAACGTTAATGCCTGCGAGCCCGAGCCCGCACAGTTCTGCATTCGGAGAAAAAATAAAAAAATCGATGGTATTGTCCCTGTCATGCTTACACCGTTCATCGAACAGAACGACGTAGACTATCCGATCTGGCCAACCTGATTGGCTGATATCTGGAAAACAAGGTCAATGCGGTGTTTGCCGTGTTCCAGTCCAGTGAAGTGCAATTCCTAATGCTAGAAGAACGCGTGGCGGTGTATCGTTTCGTTATCGACCATGTGAAAAGCTGTGTGCCGGTGATCGCCCCGGTCACATCAAGTGACGATATAGGGGCGCAAATCGAAGAGCTGACTGCGCCATGGCGCAAACTGGCATCGATGCGCTGGTGCTGGTGGTGAGTAACCGCCTAGATCCGCAGAAAACCGATAGTGATACCTTCTTCCGCAGCGTGTAACGCTAAACTGAGTGAATGCCAACTAACGATAAAAGATTCTGTTCATTTGAGGATTTCGAACGCATCACGACTGCTCTTGCAAAATAAGCTATTTTTTGGCAAACCTTGGTGCCGCATATCTGTGAGTATCGTGAGTATTTCGTGCGCGTGAACCAAAGTAGTTATCTGCAACCGTTGCAGCATGCACCCAACACGATGAGCTCAATGGTCGTCGCTCTGTGACTCCAGGCTTTTCGCGTAGCATCACGCAGCTACGCGGTGCCTTCGGCGTTCGTGCCCGCTTTCGCGGCACCCATGCCGCTCACCCGGCGGCCACGTCCACCTCAGCGTAATTTTTACGCGAGTGCAATCAAAAGATAAAAACGTCTTCTTTTTAGAACGTGGTATTACACCAGTATCACCTCAACACCTTGCGCTTGCAGTTGCTTTACGATAGTGGCGTCAGCCTGTTTCCCAGTGATCACCACGTCAATCTGATCGGGACGGCTGAACAGCATGCCCGCACGTTGACCAACTTTGCTGCTATCCACCACCACAGCTAATTTTCCGACGTAGCTCAGCATCTTTTGCTCCGCCATCACCGTCAGTATATCGGTTTTGTACAGCCCTTCCGATATCAGCCCTTTGCTGATGGTGAACATCCAGTGACCGGTATACAGGCTCGCATCCCCTTCCTGAGGCGCCAGGGTGATCGACTGGCTCTTGTTGCCCGCCCATGATCACCAAGCTTTCGTGCTGTTGCTCAATCAGGAAATTCGCTAATACCAGATAATTGGTAATCACCTGAATATCACGCCCGACAATTTCACGCCACAGCAAAAACGCCGTTGATCCACAGTTAATCACCACACTTTCACCAGGGTTGCACAGCGCGACAGCGCCTGCGCGATACGCATCTTCTCGTCCAGATTGTGCGCCTGATAGATATTGAGCGGCGTCCAGGCCGGACGCGGCAGGTTAACGGCCTCATCGCCGTTGCGCACTTTGCACAGTTTGCTCAATTCATTGATTTTGTTGATGTCGCGTCGCGCAGTGGCAGAAGAAACATCAAAATTCACGATCAGATCAGAGACGGTGAGTTGCCCCGACATTGCAGAAAATCAATGACGGCATGATGGAGGTGAGATTCAGTCATAGGTCGTCCGGTAACAAGAAGCGGCACGTTATGGCGTCGACGTGAAAAGTTTACATGATAATTTATCATAAATGCACATAAATCATCATATACCTCAATAATTCGAGTCGAAGTATAACAATTCGAGTCGAAGTATGACGGGCATAGCGTGACGTGTTTGCCACGCCGCGTACTAGATCATAAATTACATCGCAAACTATAGGAAAGATTTGAACGGCAGATCGGGTTCTGTGGTGAAGCAGCCATCAAAGCCGCGTGGGTAGTGGAGTGGTATTTCAAATTATCTTTATCCAACGGACAGGTAAATTTTCCACCGACTTGCCAGATAAAGGGTAAACCGTATTACAGGCGGTATTTCATCTCCCACAGCACGCGAATTTCCTGCGGATCAGCCTGAAAATTCGACCAGATATTATGGTGGAAAGGAATAACCACCTTGGCATTCAACGCCTCTGCCATGCGCAGCATATCCGCGCTGGTCATCTTGTCGGTAATACCGTGCGGGTTTTCTCCGTATGAGCCTAATGCCACGTCAATGTCATACTCATTACCATGCTTCACATAGTAGTTGGAGTAGTGGAATTACCGCTGTGATATAGATTGCCACCGGGGTTTTGAATAGGTAGTTCACCGCGCGCAGATCCATACCATCCGGTAGCACGCTAGCAGATTTTTGTTCCACCGGCAAGGTGATAAATGCGGTGCGGTCGAACACATCTAACGCATATATTTCAATATCTTTAATGCGGATTACCGAGCTAGTTTCACCACGATGCAGCGCTCGCGTGGCAACGCCCCAGCCACCCAGAGATCCACGCAGCTCTGTGAACCAATAAAGGGAACCTCCGGGCTGCAATTTTTCAGCACGGCGGCGGCGACATTGACGTCAATGTGGTCATTATGATCGTGCGTTGCCAACATGGTATCCACCTGACGGATGGCGAACGGATCCAGCACAAACGGCGTGGTTCGCAAGTTAGGTTGCAATTTTTCATTCCAGCCATGCGCTGCATCTTTCAACCAAATCCCGGTACACCACACAGCCACTACATGAAGAAGGTGCTGATGGCAACCCACTCTTGTTCGATCTCTTCACTCAACCAGGTGCCCCACTTCGGGAATAGTGCTCAGGATCTAGGATCCGCGGGTAATGGTTTTTATCTTGCTCATGGCGTGACCTCATCATTAATCGGCAATTAAATAAATCACAAGTAATCATAAAAAGATTAAATACGACGATTTAATACAAATCCATTACCGTTAAATCGCACTGACAATCACTTGAAGTGATAAAAATCATGAAAATTCACATCAAGATCAAATAACGAGAAACACAAAAAGCAGAATACACTTATATAATACACAAAAAATAAAACATAATTACTGAATAATATTCAGTGCTATGAGAATTGCGAGATTAATTACAAACAATCAAAAAAATCCCAATACGATTACTCGTGATTACTGAAATCCCTACGCCAGGTTATGTCAGCCACAGCGTCGCTCCCCCGTAAGCAGCCGTGATGGCAGGCAATAGCAGTAAAACGGTAACAATAAAAAATCGATTGGAGTGTTCTATAGAAACTCTCTAGAACA
This sequence comes from Symbiopectobacterium sp., assembly GCA_051710325.1. Taxonomy (GTDB): domain Bacteria; phylum Pseudomonadota; class Gammaproteobacteria; order Enterobacterales; family Enterobacteriaceae; genus Symbiopectobacterium. The sequence continues at coordinate 230 of JBPETC010000065.1, read as the reverse complement.
TCTTTACCATTTTCTTTAATCAGGTCATGACCAATGCCACTTGCTGCTGAGCAGCGTGACCTTTCTCGGCTACCTGCTATTACGTATGAGGCACTATATGAACTGATCGGAAAATGCTATGAACGCATCCCGTTTGCAAGGCTTCCACGGTGTTGACATTGACGGTAGGTTTCAGCTCTATATCCGGCCTTGTTGCAGCCGGTACTGCGGGCCTCGATGTAATTCGCTGA
>JBPETC010000064.1:0-11330 GCA_051710325.1 Symbiopectobacterium sp. | reverse complement strand
TCTGCACGCTGTGCAACCGATTGAAACGCCTCAATCGTAATCCGAAATGCACGATAGGCTTATCGGTACTTACATCAAACGTGAGTATTACGTTTGATGATGTATTAGGTTATTGAATGAATGAGCCCGCAGCCCGCACACATCAACAAGGATTATCATTATGTGTTTCGAAATTCCCGGAAAAGTCATCGCACTGACGGACAACGTGCAGGATACGGCAAGCGCGAAGTGAATATTGCGCTGGTATCGGATGGCCTTTAGCCTGTCAGCCTGATCGGAAGTTGGGTGTTGGTACACGTCGGGTTTGCCATGGTCAGTTGGATGAACAGGAAGCACTCGACATCGATGACCATCCTATTTATGTCTATTTGTAAAATAGTGTTTAATTATACTGTGTTTTATGTTTTCCAGGCTATCGGCGTTAGCCGCAACAGATTACAGCTTACAACACCTTCATCCATGATATTCAGGGCCGCCTGGATAAGACCGCTGAACTCTACCAGCAGCAGAAGCCGGATTAGGCCCGTACCGAAGTTCAAATAGCCTACTTCGAGGTGTTTGAGAACCTGTAAGGGCCAATTAGTATCAATATCTCCAAGCAGAAAAGTTATCAATTGGAAGGCACCTTTGTAAAATTCGCCGCATGATTAGCGAAGGTAAGCTGCAAAAGCCGAGATTCAGGCCAAGGTGAACTGACTGAAAGGTGAGTTAGACAGCGTGTTACCAGTGTTGACTGACGGCCACAAATTGGTGGCGCAGGAGCAACACGGGCTTATGGCAACAGTGATATCGCCCTCTACTGGCAGCAAAGTTTCAAGACCATTAACGATGGATTGGCGCAAGCAGTGGCTGACTAGCAGTCAAGCTACCATCAGAAAGCCAGTCAAAGTGTACAGTAGGCACCCTATCAAGGATTTAAAAACTCCAAGATGGAGATGTCAGTGCGCCAAAACCGCTCCTCTCAGCAAGCCGCCTCGATCAAGCAGCAGTTTAATGCACTGATCGCGCTGACCGCTAAGCCTGATCAAATGAGCGAAGTGGCTTATCGAGTCACCACGCTGTTGTAAGATATCGAAGATGTGTTGCCGGGCTTGCCCACTACCCGCGACGACAAGCCGGTATCAGCGGAACCGGATAGCAGCATCGCTGGCGCTGACGTCCCGGATGCGGACTGGGCCAGCGTAGTTAATAATATCAACCAGGCTATCGCAGCGGCGATTGCGCGGTATGAAAGCGGGCATGCAAAACCGGCCATTATTGCGGTACAGGATGCCTACTTCAATCTATTTGAATCCAGCAGTATGGAGAACAAAGTCGGCTCGCGTGATTCCGCATTCAAATCCACGTTGGAAGGACACTTAACCTGTCTGGTCAGTGTGATGAGTGCCGGACAGCCGGTTTCTGAGCTGCATGCGAAGGCCGATGCAATGCAATGAGCTTTGTGGCACGCGTCACCAATAACGGTGCGGCGCTTGACTATTTCTGCGCACTATTGTTAGCACTGCTATGGGCCGGTTTTATGTTGCCGTTGCTGAAAATCATCAGCAGATGCAGGCAACCGATGAAGCGATAGCCAGGCGCCAAGGCAACGGCTGATTATTGGAATACGCGCCGGAGACCTTTACTGCCGCGTTGGTTGCGCTGTTGGTAGTGGCACTGTGGGAGCCTTATTGGGACAAAGTGACATCGCAGCTGCCGCGCTTATCCTAAGCGAAATCCGTGACGCTGGGCCAGGATGGAAAAGTACATGTTCCTATCGAGCAGATGCATGACGGCAATCTTCACCGCTTTGTCTGGATTGCCGATGACGGTAAAGCCGTTCACTTCTTTGTGATTAACCTCTATCCCGACTGACTTCGCCTCGGCGTGGTGTTTGACGCCTGCCTGCTGTGTGGGGCGATCAGGGCTACGTAATGGAAGGCAATCCAGGTGATTTGTGTGGCTTGCGGTGTGCGGAGCTTTATTCCTTTCATCGGTAAAGCCAGTGGATGTGACCCGGTACCGATTGAAGGCTGGAGCAACAACGACAACGAAATAGTAATCAGCTATGCGCCGCTAGCGGTGGGAGCGAACTACTTCACCACCGTGGTTTCCATAAATGTGGTGGATCCGGTTGACGACAGCAAGCTAACCAACCAGAAAGCCGAGCACAAATACCGGTATGCCGGGAAGACCTACTTCTTTGCATGGGAAGCCAACTACAACAAGTTCTGCGAGAGTCGACGCAGCTTCGTGACAGCATATCCAGCGTAGTAATACCGAGGCTGCGACGAATAATGCTACAGCGGACGACGAGGAATAAGCATGTTATGGCGCATGCTACGTCAGTCATGGAGTCGCAATGTGCGGTGCAAATCGCTAACGATATTGACGGTGTTCTGGCTACCAGGTTGATCTCGGTGCTGCTGGGCGGTATCAATCGATATTGGCAACAAAATGGCGCGTGAATTGAAATCCTACGCTGCCAATAATCTGGTGGAGCCCGCCGGTCAGGCGGCTCTGCCCGCGCTGTTTGGTGAAAATAGCAATCCGCTGGACAGCGAATAGTTTCTTGATGAATTAGAACTGTTAAACATCAAAGATATCTTTTGGCATAACAATATCGTTGGCTTTGCACTGCTGCTCGGTGGGGATGTTATCGTTGCTGGAAATCACATTTCCGTGCTCGGCACCTTTTCTCAATCAATCACCATCCCGGATGAAGAGAATTACCACACCGGACAATAGAGCGTCAGCCCTTACTGGTAGGTGATCGGCAATTGGCTGAGCGGGCTGGGGACTGATGTGCTGGCGGTGAAAACAACTGGCACAGCAAAACAGCTGGCAGGGTGGGGCAAACGTTACGTTTGCAATGGCCAAACGCACGCTGGATGTGCGTATCAGCGGTATTCTTGCCAGCGATGGCAATGAAGAGAACCGCCTGGTGATGCTGCTGGCAGCGGTGAAGAACATGCTGGGACTGCGAAAGGCAAGATTCAGGCCGTGAGTATGTCTGCACTGACAATGCCGGAAAACGAGCTGTCACGCCGGGCGTGGGAGAATCTCGAAGCGCTCAATGCAGAAGAGTATGACCTGTGGTTATTGCACTGCTTACGTGTCGTCGATTGCCACCAGTTGGAATAAGCCATATCAGAATAGGTGGTTCGACCTATCTGGCAAGTGGCGGCGTCAGTCAGAAGGAGTGGCGATCGACAAGATTCAGTTTTTGCTGGGCGTGATGACCTTTGTCGCACTGGTCGCTGCCGCCATGGGCATTGCGCCATTGATGATCAGTACCATCATGGAACGCTCCAAGGAAATCGGTTTGATGAAAGCGATCGGCGCACGGCAATGGCAGATCATGCTGCTTTTCTATCTTGAAGCGGCGATGAGCAGTTTGCTCGGCGGCGCATAGGGTGTATCGCCGGTTGAGGATTGGCGCGTTCGATTAGCTTGATGCTGTTCGGCGTACCGCTCAGTTTCGCCTGGATGGTGATCCAGTGTGTACTGGTGATCGCTATGCTGATTGCCGTTATAGGCACCTGGTTCCCGGCGCGGCACATTGCCCGACTCTATCCGGGGATGTGCTGTATGGCCGCTAATCACTCGGGTTCAGAGTGTAGGATCGGAAGTATATTTTGGCGGTTGGTGATTCGCGCATTGTGTGCTTACGCATGCAGCGTGTCAGCGTGGTGTTTGCTGCACTGATGGGCGGTGCTGCCATCGTTACCCCTATGTCGACGGTGTATTTTGATATCAACGCCAAAATGAGCCAGGAGCTGCGTATCTTTGGTGCTAACTTTTATATTGGTCCGGCGCACGACGGACCCTTGGCGCAAAGCGACTTTCAGCCGATTCTCGATAACGCCCCGCCAGGGTTAATCAATGCCGCCAGCCCGTATTTGTACGGTATGGCGCATACCGAGTTGGAAAAAGTGGTGTTGATGGGCGTGTAGTTTGATGCGCAACATCAACTTTCTCCCTACTGGCAAGGTAGAGTGGCAACTGGATTGGTGTCAAGTTTAACGATCGTAACGCGATGATCAGCGTCAAGATAACGTCACGCTGATCGATGGCAGAAAGCGTCATCGCCTGCGCATCAAAGGGGGATTGTTAAAGCCGGTGACGCTACCGACAATATGCTGATTGTGAATCTGGAGCTGGCGCAAAAATGTCTGCAAAAGAAAGGCACAATCAGTAACGCTCTGTTGAGTGTCAGTAACGATCTGGGACAGGTCGATGAGTGTTTGCCGCCAGCCAACAACAACAATATCCTGACCTCGAGATCCGGCCTATTCTGAAAGTTTCCGCCTTGTAAGAGCAGTTGCTCGACAAGATTAAAGGGCTGATGTGACTGGTTTTGCTGTTATTCTGGTGCTCTCTTCTCTGTGTTTGAACACCCACCTTGATAGCGATTGTTGGTGAGCGCGCCAATAGATTTTGCATTGTAGAAAGCGTTAGGCGCGAGTGGCAAAGATATCGTACGCCAGATGTTGACCGAAACCGGTGTGATTGCGCTTGCGGCGATGGTGTGTGCTTGCCTATTTGGTTGTCTGTTGGCGAAGACGCTGGGACTGACGATGCTCAATGCCAGCATTTCGCTGCGTGCGCCGGTGCTGCCGCTGTGACACTGCTGCTGTCCTTGCTTGGTGTGCCCCGCCAACGCCGATGCGTTTCCTACCCGGCGCGCAATCCACGCCGAGCCCGCTAAATTATTAAAAAGGGGTGATTCAATGGGTGTTGCACATAACCCGAAAAGAGGCGGTGATTGAAACCCGCCAACTGTACAAATGCTTCGGACAGCTCGCTGCGCTGAAAAACGTGATGCTGGCGCAGGTCAGGCTGGAGCACTGAACCGATCACCTGCCAAGTCAGCTTTCCGGTGGGGAACAGCGGCGCGTCTATATTGCTCGCGCGTTGGTAAATAAGCCAACGGTGATTTTTCATATGAACCGACCGATAACTGGATGAAGAGAACGAACAGCGCGTGCTGACGCTGTTGCAGGATCTGTATCATCAGGGACGTACCATTGTCATGGTGACGCACAACCCGGAACTTGGGCGTTTTGCCAATCGTATTATCCGCTTGCAACACGGCAAGTACCTAAGCGAGGAGGTTCAACAACATGCAGTGGCGTAAACTGCTAACGCTAGGGTGTTTTATGGGCGCTCTGGCTCTGCTGTCGGGCTGCAGAGAAGAGTAGGTACAGATTGGCGCATGTGCGCTTGCGCTGGCGGCCTACGATCTGGTCGAACAACAGGTGGAACTGGCGCGCTGGCAGAGCAAGCAGGTTTATCTCAACTTTTGGTCTTCCGGCTGTGGTGTCTGTCTGGCAGAGATGGCCACGTTGGAAAAACTGAGCAAAAACCTATTCGGATAAAGTGGTTGTAGTCGCGGTGAATACAGATCCTGACGGGGGGGTGGATATTGCTGCATTGTTGGCGCAGCAGCACATCAGCTATCCGGTCATTCGTGACAAATTGAGCATTACCAAGGAGCGCTATTAGGTGGTGGGTACGCCAACCTCGTTCGTGATTGACGCGTTGGGTAAAGTGATAGCCCAACGTGAAGGTGTCCGCAATGAGCAACAGTTAACGGCGCTGTTCAAACAAGTCGTTGCAGGGGCCTCCTAATCTCCTTTAGCTCGTGGCGCAGGGAGAACCCTGTGCCATCTTCAAGTTTATTTTTCCTGCACCGCCATATCCACCTTCACCACAATAGGTTTTGGTTTGATACGCATGGCACCCACCACACTCACAAACAAATAGAAAAAGATGCCGCGCAGTGTCAGCAACGGCGGCAACGCTTGACGCAGCATAAGGTGTAGATCAGCCCTGCCAGCGTTTCGAATACGATCAACGGTTCTACCAGTACCGTCGGCAGGCGTTAGTTATCCTGATTCCAGCAGAAGGTGCCAAGCAGGAGCAGAGCAACCCAATCGCTAGCATTAAGCCAATAAACACAAGTGGCGCGGGCCGAACGGCAGGGAAAATCCGGTTTTGTCAGGACCAGTTGCCCGCTGTCTATCATATAGACCAGCAAGGCCATGGGTAACGTCACCATTCCTTGCGTGGTAGCCAGGTGGTAATTTTTATCCAAATTACGGCGCCGCAACGTGCATTACGCAGCGGATACCAGGTTTAACAGATGACAGCGATAATTGCCATACCCGATCCCACTCAGGTAACGTTCCATATCGACCTGCTCATCCTGAGCGCTCAGTTATGCCAAATTTATGCATAACAGCCAAAGCAAAATCAGCAACGGCGGCGTTAATCTCCACCAGGAGAGCAAGCCTTCGTGTCGACCGTATAGCAAACGGTAACGGCAATCACTACCGGCAGCGTACCGATAATCATGGTAGAAACGGGAGCGAGCGCTGGTACGCTGGATTGCGCTGGCAAGGAAAAAGTAATAGAGCAGATTACCCACCGCTGAAAGCTTCAACACTTTGCTCCAGTCCGTACGGCTCAACCGACGCAGACGTTTCCTGTCAGCCCATACCAATGGCAGCGCTATCAGTCCAAACTCCACATAACGACCCGCAGACTGCAACACGGCAGAATATTCCAGCACCATAACGGGCCAACAAAAAATCAGTCCCCACATCAAACTCGCTGTCAGGGCGAAAACGATACCGCTTAACATATTACACCCGTTACCCATTTATGCTTGAAGGGCCAAGCCCTTGTGTTGCCGTATCACGGGAAAGTTAACCGGTAAGCCGGATAACATATTGATGGTACGGAAACTCGCGTGGAAGTGCTGGAATTGCTCTACCAGCCTAAGGCTGCGCGAATATCATCGATAAGCATGCGCCACTGCCATGATTTCAGGGCAGTCATGTTGCCTAGTTATATCCCGGCGATCTTCATGCTAGGCAGCAGCGCCGAACCGCACTGTATATTGCTGCGGGTTTCAATATCATCCCCCAACATCACCATATCGCGTAGCATGGTTTTCAGGTTACCGGCGATAGTGATTTCACTCACCGGATACTGAATCTCGCCATTTTCCACCCAGAAGCCTGACGCCCCGCGTGAGTAATCGCCCGTTACCGCACTCACGCCCTGCCCCATCAGTTCGGTCACCAGCAGGCCTTTATCCATCTGCTTGAGCATCTGTTGGAAATTGAGCCCTTGCCCCGCAATACTCCAGTTATGAATGCCGCCGGCATGGCCAGTGCTCTTCATGCCGAGTTTACGCGCTGAATAGCTGGTTAACAGCCAGGTTTGCAACACACCATCTTTAACGATGTTACGCTGCGCAGTACGTACCCCTTCACTGTCGAACGGGGTAGACGCCAGCCCTTTACGAAAATGCGGCAGCTCTTCAATGGTGAGCCAGTCCGGCAGGATCTGCTGGCCCAGTTTATCGAGCAGGAAAGTCGATTTACGGTACACGTTGCTACCACTAATCGCCCCCACCAAGTGGCCGAACAAACCGGTAGCCACTTCGGCGGCAAACATCACCGGCGTTTCCATGGTCGGCAACTTGCGCGGTACTAAACGTGAAAGTGTGCGGCGTGCGCACTCTTCGCCGACCCATTCCGGACTTTGCAGATCGTCTAGCGCGCGCCCTACGGTGTAAGCGTAATCGCGCTCCATATCGCCGTTCATTTCAGCAATCACACAGCTCGACATAGAGTGGCGACTCGACAAATAGCTTTGTAGCATACCGTGGCTGTTGCCAAACACTTTTATACCGTAGTGGCTGTTGAAGCTGCCCCCTTCGGTATTGGTAATGCGCGTATCGGCTTTCAGTGCCGCCTGCTCGGCGCGCGCAGCCAGCTCAATACCCTTTTCCGCATCCAAGGCAGCAGGATGAAACAGGTCGAGATCGGGCGCGTCAAATGCAAGCAGTTCTTGTTCTGCCGGGCCAGAAAAAGGATCGGGCGAAGTATAACGGGCTATATTCAGCGCCGCCTGCACAGTGCGGGCGATGCCATCCTGGCTCAAGTCAGTCGATGACGCACTGCCTTTACGCTGCTGGTGGTATACGGTAATACCCAACGCGCCATCGCTGTTAAATTCCATATTCTCAACCTCGCCGTAGCGCGTGCTGACGCTGATCCCTGTGGTTTTGGAAATGGCCACCTCTGCCGCATCTGAAACGACACGCGCCAGCTCCAACGCCTGTGCGACTGCCTGCTCCAACGCTTTACGTTGTTCTACAACCTGAGTGATTATTGTCATCGTTCTGCCATACTGAGTTAAAAGCCGTTCAGAAGCCGGGAAATGGCGTCTGCTTTGTCTCTCTTGTGTGCCTAAAGGTGTATGCTTGAGTCTAACAGCATATCAGGATAATTTTGAAAAAGCCCTAATCTATTAGGATCGGCGTCTTTTTATGGCGTTAACTGCGTCACATGCCCGAACTGTTACAGAAAGAGATGATGAACAAACACCTTAAAGAGTGGCTGGACGACGTTCCGGATCCGCACGCCGAAGATGATGAAGAGGATGAGATCATCTGGGTCAGCAAAAGTGAAATCAAACGCGATGTAGAGGCGCTGAAAGATCTTGGAGTGGAGCTGATTAAGCTCGGTAAAAATGCGCTGAAGCGCACACCGCTGGATGACGATCTGCGTGCTGCAGTTGAGCTGGCGCAACGCATCAGAAAAGAAGGCCGCCGCCGTCAGGTGCAACTGATCGGTAAGATGCTGCGTGCCCGCGATCCAGAACCGATTCAAATAGCACTGGATAAGCTGAAAAACCGCCACAACCAGCAGGTCGCTGTGTTTCACAAACTGGAACAACTGCGCGATAGGCTGATTGAGGAAGGGGATGATGCCATCCCATATATTCTCGAGCTTTACCCGACCGCCGATCGCCAGCAGTTGCGCTCACTGGTGCGTAATGCGCAGAAAGAAAAAGCCGCTAACAAACCGCCCAAGTCTTACCGCCAAATTTTCCAATATCTGCGCAAACTAGCCGAAGATCAGGCCTAGTACCAAGAAGTAAATCACTCTGTAGTAAATCACCCTGTGTGGTGGAGTCGCCTTTGGGCGTTACTCCACTAATGCATGCTGATAGCGGCATAACATCTATGTGATACGGCAGATCAATGCACCGATCTCCCGTGCTATCTGACGCTCACATAGCGCAATCTGATACTCATCCAATAAAGCCAGCAATTGAGTAAAGGCGTGACGCCGGGAAATTTCTCGTCGCGCGTCGCTGACCTGCTCTGACACCTGATGAAGACGACGATGAAACGCCGATAGTTCACTGTCCATCGGCAACGGCAGATTCCACATACGCTGATGCAGAATAATCAGCGACAGCGCCAGAGGGTATTTAGCAATGTCGTTTGGAAACAGTAACAGTAGAGCTGCTTGATAGAGTGCAGGTAAGTGGTTCGCACGCCATTTGGTTGGGTTGGTGGTCAGTGCCGATACCGCAACTGTAAACAAATCGGTTAAGTACTGCCTGCCCACTGCGAGCCTGTGAATTATCTCGAATCAACAAGATAATCAGCCACGCCAGAAAGCAGCCGATAACTTGCCTAATTGCGCTATCCATAAAGTGGCTGAGATTAAACGTCATTAGGTTATCCAACACCAGAATATTGATGGTGCTTGCTGGCCAGCGCCCCAGCGATCTCATATGCCGCTTTTGCACCTAAATACCGATGATGAAGGCCATAATACCCAGACTAAGGCACAGCAGCAGCATGCTTTGCTGCGTGGAGGGCAACACAAACATGAACAGCAGCGATCCCAACGCCAAGGCATAGAGCGTGCCGACAAGGAAATTGACCGCCATACGTTTTTGGTTTGGCAGGCATATCACTAGCGCTGTCACTACAGCAATCATCACCATGCAGGCACTATGCCTGAGGTCCAACCAGTGATAAGCCAAAATAAATACCCTACTGCCGTCGCCACACCGGGGCGCTAGCCGTTGATCATCGCATGATAGCTCTCAATAGACGCCGCTTTCACCATCACTTCATCACGCAGCAGTTCGCGCTTAACCTGCGTCAGACGGGCGTTTGTCTGAATCCCCTTTTGCCAGTAACAGATAGCGCGTTGCGGCCCCAACCCAGAGCCAATCAGCGTCATCTGCACGGTCCTGCGCTCACCGGCTGTAATCGCGTGGCGAAGTTGCTTAACCCGTTTACGCACATCGGTCATCGACACTACCGGCGCATCTATCAGCAATGCTAGACTGCAGCAATGCCAGACTAGTTCTTAGCGGCTCGGTTTTATCCTATAGCATCATATAGGTCTCACACGCCTGAGTAATTAGAGTAAATGATTGCGCCAGCAGCGCCTTGATGCGCTGATGGGTATTTTGCCAGTGCGCCGACTCCAGCAGTATCGGATTGCCCATGCCAGCCAATGCGGTGCTTTTACGCACCAGCCCATGCCAGGCAGCGTCAAGCTCTTTACGCGATGTACCCCGAACACACAGTTGCAGCAGGCGATAGTGATCCAGCAGCAGCCATTCCAAGCTGCTGTCGATATGGTATTTGATGGAACGTGGGGTAAACAGCAGATCGGCCACAATGGCACAAACAATGCCTAAAATAATCTCGCTACAGCGCTCAACGGAGAACTACGATGTCAGCAACGGAGCACCCTGGGTGGATACGATGATAATTAATGCGGTATAGACTTAATGCAGTATAGCCCGCCAATCCCCATACGTAAGCGTTTTCCACCTCAACCAGCGATGACAACCAGGTGCAAAATCTCGCCCATTACGCAGCATAGCAGTAACATCACCACGGATGCACGAATGGTCATGATGATAATCACTAGCTCACCAATACAGCCGATAAAGTGATAAATCATCCAATAAATTAATCACAGTATAAACCCTCCTGTTTTGGATGTGGAGATACAGTGGCTACAGTTGATGTAAGATGTTCGTTTTGTGAACAGACAGTCTCTGTAAAAAAAACACAGTTATGGCAGAAGTGCCCATCAGCCGTTACCGTTGTCAATCATGTAAACGCACCTTCCAACACGATTATTCTTATCGTGCTATTGACTTGGCAATGAATAATGCGGGTATTCGTAACACTGCTTTGGCGTTACATACTAGTATCAATACCGTCATGCGTACCTTAAAAACCCTCTCCGCGGAATGTAACAACGTTGCCACTGGATAGCCTATTGGCAACAAAAAACGACAGCGTTGGCTATGGTATGTATGAGCGCTGTGTTTGAAGCGGATTATCCCTCATGCATTTGTGCCTCTCCTGCGTAAGTTGCTTGAACTGCTCTCAGGGTTCAGAGTGGCATTTTGGTGCACTGATGGCTATAGGGCTTACAACGACGAACTTACAAAAGCAAAACACATTGTTGGCAAACTGTATACACAGCGTATTGAGCGTAAAAATC
>JBPETC010000063.1:0-11434 GCA_051710325.1 Symbiopectobacterium sp. | reverse complement strand
TCGCAGGAACCACCACGCAACCGCCGCGCGACCACACCCTAACGCGCCCGGGACACGCCAGCGAAAAATTGTGCGCCATTCGGCAAAACCGCCAAAATCGGCGTGGGTGCGCAGGATCAGTTTCGGTATGCCCGTTGTTCCGCCTGACAGCAACAGCAGCGCAATATTGCCACCTCATTCCAGACGGCGGTATAGCGATCATCATCTCCTGGCAAAAACAAAAGCGATCCATTTTGCCACTGAATAGTGTACGGCACCCATATTCAGCCAGTTTTGTAGTTAATGCATCGCTTTCGCTCTGACAGAGACGAGGTGCCACCCAGGTAACGTTGAGCGCAAGCCTGCACCGCTATCTGAATTACCGTTTTGGTACACAGTGTCGGCACGACCAATATCGGTACAGCACCAATCAGCAATAAAGTAAACAGGGCAACAATGAAATTAGCGCCATTTGGCAACTGTACCAATACCGTGTTACCGGGAGAGATCCCATCTTGAATAAGCATGGTGGAAAACGCCTGCTCTGACCAATCAGTTTACAATGACTAGGCGTGCCGTTCAGCGATCAAGACAATGTGTTCGCTGTAGGCCTATTGCCAACAGATAATATGAGTGGATAGCATACTGATAGTGCTGAACAACATCCGGCGGCCAGGAAAGCAGTGACGGCAATCGACGAGCATCGGTATCGTGCAAACGGGTATCAGTTAGATAAGCATCCTGCGCATCTTATGCATAAAGCACCCTGACCTGAGCGGTGAGACGTTCTGCGCGCAACCCCGCTTCCTACGCAAGTTCCGACAGAGTAAATCTGTGCCAGACGCTCTGATTACGAATCACCTGCGCCGGTTCAGTGCCAAGATGGCGTAGATCGCTGGTGGAAAAGCAAAATCAGGCACCTCTGACAGGAAGCGCTGAAAACCTTCCTCTTTCACTACCAGCCGTAACATGTCATGGCGCGCAATCAACTGCTGCAATGCCCTGCTACAGCCGCGTGGGCTCCACTCCAGCGCCGCCGGAAACTCACTGCAAGAAAACCGCGATATGCTAGACCGCCGTAAGTGAAAGCGCTGTGACGCCCGATCAGCCAGGCCTGCTGAGTTTCCTTCAGAGGGAATGGCGTAAAGCTTCCTTGACGATCGCAGTGAATCGCCTCGTTTTCATTCCTGCTTGCCAGATAGACCAACAACTCGGGCTTGTGTTCTCGCAGCGCTTCTTTCACAGTTTCATCCAAGGTTCTGGCAGGGGTACGAAAGTGCAGATGATTCCCTTCGCTCCACAACCCGATGCCTTCTATTCTAACTCTAGCGTGGAAACAAAATCGGCGATATTCATATTTGTCACCAGCAACGAGTTACCGCCCGTGCGGAAGAAGGAATCCGTACCCGATGGCAATGGTCTTTCCACGATCTGTTTCCACAACGCGGCAACAACATGCTGCAATTCACTAATTTTCTCTGGCTGGGGGCGCTGCGCGCGATGATGACATGGCTAACTGACGCCTGTCGATTTTCCCGCTTGGCGTCAGCGGCCAGGTGGTAACAGCCGATATTTCCCCAGGAATCGCATAGCCCGGCAAAATGATACGCAGTTCGTGGTGCAGCGCGCTCAGAAGCGCGTTTATCTCTTCTTCAATGGAATCTATCTGAACATAAGCATGCAGTCCTGCCATAGCATCATCCCCTGCACTACGGCAACCGCGTGACGTACCTGTAGATGATGCAGCAAGATGGATTAAATTTCACCCAACTTATATTACCCTGTGACTTAATCTGATTATCGGTGCGCCCCAAAAAACTTCAGTACACCGTCTAGGCGGTAGCGTCCACGATCGCCAGTGCGATACAAGCGCCACACCACAGGTAATCACCGTTGAAGTGCAACGCCGTCAATCGCGCATCCGCACAATAGCCGCTCGCGCTACCCCAACAGGCCAATTCACAGTTCGCAGGGTACCCAGTCAGGCGTGTCATTCAGTAACGGTGACGATATTGGCTGTAACCGTGGACCAGATAGCGGCCTCAGTGCAGTGGCACTGCTCCAACTCAAACGCTTGTTCTTACGGGCGTGAGCGTGTGAAGCCGCTCGCCGCTGTCAGGCTTCACCAAATCTCCCGACATAAGGCAATACGCAGATCTGGCAGCGTCACCTGCCGCGCACAAGCCAGGATGTGCAGCATATCGAACAGCGAAGGCACACTTATTCCATACGCTAACACCGTAGGTAAACATCAACGTTAACCATCAGTCCGCATCATGGTGGGGCGACTCCTCCGTCAACACCAATAATCCCCATGCTCAGCGCAGCGAACAGATCAAATACCGACAGGTCGAAATCCAGAGCGGAAACGGCCAGAAAGATATCTTGTTCCAAGATATCTAGTTGCTGAAACAGCGCTTCCAGCGTATTGAGTACATTACGGTGTTCAATCATCACGCCTTTGGGTTCCACGGTGGTTCCGGAGGTAAACAGCACGTAGGCGAGCGTATCGTCCGGCGGAATGATCGGTGCCGTTAACAGCGCGTTGTCATGCAATGAAGCCAGCGAGTAGGTCGGTAGTATGGCGAACGAAAGTTCGTTGTCGGAGATGACGGCTTTCGCACGTCACTTACGACAGAGCAGTTCGTGACGCTCGGCGGGGTGAGCCTGATTGAGAGGCAAGTAGGCTGCACTGGCGGTGAGGATACCGATCAGCGCCACCACGCGCTTACTACCAGACGTCAAGCACAGTCACAGTGCGACACAATCCACCCGAGTGGATGCCGCGGCGTAGCAGTCCGGCTGCAACTGTGAGCGCCTGTTCACGCGGCGCGCCATAGCTCATCAGGTAGCCGTTCACGCTATCCCACAGCGCCGGACACTCAGGCCACTGCTGCGCCTGGCTGAAAAGGCATCATGCAGTGCTCGGTGGCTTGGCGTCGAAACACCAGTCGTGTTGGCCTGGAGTCGTATCTGGCGCTGCGCAACAGGCAAATCCCTAATCGGCTGCGAAAGCCAGTCGTTTCCTGCTAACGAGCGCAACGTGTGGCAGTAGCAGGTAAACATCTGCTCGACTATGTCGGGCAAAACAGCTCTTCCAGATAATCCCAACTGAGCAACACGCCATCGGCTAAATTAATGGCCTGATGATCAAGCCATACCTGCGGCATTTGCGAACTGCTGTAGTTCTGCCAAGGCATAGCTTTAGCCAGCGCATCGGCCACCACCCCACAGCATACTGGTGAATACCACCGGTTAGGCCTGCATCTCAATACTGGTGAATACCACCGGTTAGGCCTGCATCTCATTGCCTGTCCGCTGTGTGCCAGCGCGCGCTGTACCGAAATAACGAAAACACTGAGGCGTGGCCAAGATCGCGCCACACTTATTTCTGTAACCGCTGGGCGTGCCTTAGCCAGCTCTCGGCGTTATCAGTGTGATACTCTGCCACCGTTAGCGAGGTAAAACCCCTACTACACTATTGATGTTGGGATGAAGCGACTGGCGATCGAACTGCGTCAAGGTGATCACCAACGCTTTTGCCTACTCCACCGACTCAGCGTTTCCGCAAAGCAGGTCAAGAGCAGCACCGAGGTGTGATTTGCGTCTGACGCGCACGATCGCTGAGCTGTTGCTACGGTGCGGGCTCAAGTTGCGCTTCCAATCGATGAAAACGTGGCGTAATGCTGGCAGCAGGAACCATACCATACGTGTCGGCAATGCAGGCACAAGGCGGTAATACATCAAAGCGCTGCTGCCAATAGATGATATCGTCTTCCGCCTGTCCCTGCTGCGAGCGCCAGCATTGATAATCGCGGAATTGTATCGCCAGCGGGGACTTCGGTCTCTTGATTTTGGTAGCATTCGAACATTCACTAAACAGCGTCAACATGCTTAAACCATCGACAATCAAACTATCGAACAACACAACAAGTCGCGATTTCCCTGCAGAATAGTCAGTCAATGTAATGTTGTAGAGCCTGCCGCTACCGGCAGATAGAATCTGATGCGCCATGCGGTTTCTGAGCAGTGCCAACTGTGCTGACGAATCCGTCAAATGCCGTAATCGTGGTAACGGAAGTAAAAATAAGGAAATTCATCCATGATGGACTATTGATAATCTTCGTTGATAACACAGCGCAGAATGTCGTGCCGTGTGACCAACTGGTTCCAGGCGTGCTTAAGACGCATCAGATCGGCGTGTTGCAGTTCGTATTCGTGGTAGCACTGGGCAGCGATAGCGCTCAGTATGAACCCGTCTCGTCGTCCCCCAGCCAATAGGCCTCCTGTACATCATTCATCGTGAATGGGTGATAACACTGTGCAGCATCATGATGTAAACGGATCTGTTGTTCGGACGTAACATCCCGTAGCGTTGCCGCAAACGCGTACAGCATGGCTTGGCGAAATAGTGACGCCAGAGAGACGTGAAACCCCTCCTGTGGCAGCCGCTGATTAGCCGGGTAGCAATCAGACTATCGCCACGAGCGCAAAAAATTCGCCTCACGTGTTGTAACTGTATCCAGATCGAGCAATACCCCCTACAGTGTTGCCAGCGTCTGCTCTGCTTGGTCGACGGGAAGTCCCCGCCCATTCATCATTCAGCTCATTCAGATAGGATTGCACCTCGTCACGAATGGCGGCTCGGTCAATTTTGTCATTGCCCGTCAGTGGCACACGGGCGATGCGTGTCAAGTATTCAGGTATTTCATACTCAGGTAACTACGCCTGCAGCGCTTGTTTGATGCTGCTATCTCGTGGCCTCAGGACACACCAGCGTGGCAGCTACCTGTTTCGAAGGGGAACTAAGTACTATGGTAACTGCTTCATTTACCTCCGTCGGTCGCATTAACGCGCCTTCAATTTCCGCCAGTTCGATGCGATATCCCCGGATCCTGACTTGCCCATCGGTGTGCCCGCAGAAAATCAGCATGCCGTCGTCGCGGTAGTAGGGTCGCCGGAGCAATACCAGATCGCCCCCTGTCGTACGACAAACTTCTCCGCACTGAGTTGAGCATCAGCGATGTAATCGTCCGCAACTCCAGCACAACTGATCCACATCTCAGCTTTTACACCATTCGGGCAATCGCGTTCATGTCCATCTACTACCCGACAGTGCCAGTTCGCCTGCGGTTTTCCATACGGTACCGCAGGCCACCATGGCTCATCCGGAGTGACAATGTAGAAGAGGTAGCATGGATTAACCACCTCTATCATGCCCCAAGGCCGCAAAGCGCGCTTGAGGTGCCAGTGCGCCATAACTGTGATGTGGCAAGGAGAACAAGATACGAACGCAACCACCATCCAGTGCAGAAAGCGTAATGGAACGATCGCTGACGCTGAGATCAAAGCGCTGGGCGATGGCATCAATGCTATAGGCAACAGCACCATGGCTAACCACCACACCCCTTTCGGTACGCCCGTGCTACCAGAGGTAAAAATAACGTAGATCAGTGCATAACCCGACTGGATGATAGGCTCTTGCAACGGAGCACAGGCCAGCGCAGCGATGAGCGCTATGACAGGAAACACAGCAGGCCAATCAAGATGCGTCAGGCCCATATCGTCAGTCAGAACTCAGCGGTACCTGAGGCGCCTGGTAAATCTGCTCACGATGCACACTCCAGCAGCAGACACCCATGCGATTCGCTGACTTTGACATCGAGCCACACTTGTGGCATTTGCGTCAGCATGTAGTGCATACGGGGAAACGAGTCCGACAGCGCCATCGACGCATCCTTTTCCAACCCGAGTACGCTGGTAAACACCACGGGCATCGTAGACATACTTTGGCCGTGATAACGGGCAAGTAAAACTGCAGATGGCTTAACGCTTCTCCTACCTACTGCTGCAACTGCATGGTCGCCTGACAAAAATCTTTACCCTGCGCAATTTCATAACCGAGCAACAGAATGGATCGGATTGCGGTACAATGCATCCCATTCGGTGGATAGGATCATGATGCTACCTTCATCGAACATCATGCTATCGAGGCTGACTATCAGCCACTGGAGTGCATCCCCTTTCTGATAATCCATCACATGAATCGAAAACAGCGGCCATTCACACACATCGTAAACCCGGTGCGACAGCTTATCACGCCAGGTCTGCAACGACGCCTTCGATGTCGTCACCGGCGGTATGACGCTCAATGCGATAAGGCCGCGTGTCGAGTAGCACTTGCTGCTCCCCAGCGTTGGTCACCACCGCACGCAGCATGGCATGACGCGAGATCAGCTGTTGCCAGGCAGTTTCAAGGCGTGCAACATCCAGCCCTTTACCATCAAAATTCGATATAAAAATGCGAGCCGACACCGCCCAGCGTCATCTCTTCGCTACGGCCAATCCAGAAGGCACGCTGAATATCACTGAGTGGGAAGGGTTGATAACGTGCAGCGTTATCGGCGATCAGCACTGGCAGTGAAACAGCAGCTTCTACTTGAACATAATGGCAAAAATCGCACATTCCATAAATTTTTCTTCGGTGCGCTCCGCATCGTTAGGATATCCCAGCGCCAATCCTGGGCCACTGACCCACAGTTCATCGGCCACCCAGGGTGGCAATCTCGCCCTAAAGCATCAACAATACAGCAATACATGTTAGGCAAAGGTGTACCGAAAGGCACCGTCGTCCAACGTGGATCGTCAGCATGCAACACGAAAAGTGTGGAGTGGATTGCTGCTTCCGTCATGTCAGATTAACCCGACGAAAGGTGCTCCCGAGGGTGCGCCGCCACCAGCGCTCTACCAATACTACCGGAATACGATCGCCCCCACCATAACCAGCTGGGCAGAAGATAATGCTATGTCTCCGGCAGCAGTGAGGATCATCTCCAATAGCGCAGGCACACAACTGATAATGCTGACATCATAGCGCTGTATCAGCGCAAGCCATTCATGGAATCCCGGCGTTGGTGCTCGTCAACCACCGCCAGCCGAGCAACGCGACTTAGGCATGAGAAGATATCGTAAGCAGAGAGATCGAAATCAATCGCTGATAGCGTGATGGTACAATCGCTGGGTGTAACAGAGAAATGCGCATCAACGCCATCCGCGGTATTGGCAACCTCTCTGTGCGAAACCGCAACACCTTTCGGTTCGCCCGTACTGCTGGAGGTAAAGATGACATATATCGCCTGCTGCTCATCCATCTAGGCAAGCGGCAAGGCCTGCAATCCCTGCACCAGAGGAAACAGGGGAATCCGCTGCGGCCATTCAGGCTGATAGGCACTGCGGGGGAGTCGCAAAGCACCAGCTCTACATTGGCCAGGCGGTATACAGCTTCGCCGCGTGCCATACGCACATTCCAATTCAATATGATGCCGTTCAGGTATTCCGTAGCCTGTACATCAATCAACACCTGCGGCCCTTAAGAAACAGACCACACGTGCTCCCATAATACCGAGCGCACTTGTAGTTCAAAAAGATCGCCCAGTGCCACTGCGCTGGTAAACACTACCGGAGCCAGGCTGGCATTGCTCTGATGTTGCCGCGGCAGATCGCGTAACACATCAACGCCATTCTACGCCGTATGTGCCAGAGCCCGATGAAGTTGGGTTTGCAGTTGACGCGCCTGCTCAATAATGCTCGCAGCCACTCCCCGGCTCAACGCTAATCAGTACCGAGCTGGAAAAATCCCCCACCAGCCGATCGGCATCTTTTATCTTTTCATCGCGGGAAAATACCGTCAGGTTCAACAGGAAAAGAGTCCCGCCGCTACATAGCCCAATACACTCACCAAAGATCGTTGCCAGTACTACTGGGACGCTCAACCCGGATTGGTGACTCATTGTCGTCAATTGCTGCCGCTGAGTAGGGGTCAGCCACAAACACGTCTTTCGGTTACCGGTGCGGTTTTCTCTGATGACTGAAGGGGCAAGGTAAGTGATGTTGCCAAGCGGGATAATTGCGTTTGCCACCAAGCTCTGTCATGTGCTCACGACGGTGTTGATGCTTCTTTTGCGAGCGCTGTTGGTAGTCACGATAGCTTGACCTCAACGGCGGTAACGCATAATCCGGTTGGCGATAGCCTAACGCCAACTCACGTAGCAAGATACGCAAGCTTGCAGCATCGCCAGCAATCATATCTAATATAAATCGATATGCAGCCGACCGTCTCCTATTGGCAGCAGCGATAACGTCAACATCGGCGTTTCACCATTGGTGATATCCAACTGCTGATGGGTATAGAGCTAACGCAATGCGGCCAAACGCCCATGGCATTGCTCCGCAGACAGCCCACGCAAATCATTAATTTGTAGCTGAAAAGGACTATCTTGGGCAATGTGCAGACGCGCATCCTCATCAAATACGCAACCACAGCATGTCATGCCCTTGAATCAGGCGGTGCAGCGCGCTCGCCAGCCGTTCTAGATCGAGCGCTTTGCTATCCATTTCAGCATAAAATGAGCGCTTACGCCCCCAAGTTGTTGCCGCTCGTTACGCCAATAATCCAAAAGCCTGCTACTCGGCAACAAATATCACCTGACGCCACTCTTTTACGATCCATTTATCGATAAAATCCGAGAAAGTGACAGCGATCCTCTCGCGCCACAACCAGATCGCGGCACGCATGGTGCGCATCGAATCCATGCATGGTGCACCAGATTCCTGTCGTTGCGTAATACTGCTTCGTGAACATCGAGTATCCCGCTCAATAAAGGGATAAACAGCGCATCCTTTTGGATATCTGCTTCACATTCCTTTTGCTTTCTGAAGGCCAACTATGGCTTGATTCACTGTCAGTGACCTATGATATTTATTTATTACGGCTAATATCATGTTTTATAAGCTATGCCAAAAGACATTCATCTATGCGTTGAGCCAAAATAACGGCAACGCGTTGAGATTTCTGCATTCATAAAACAGGAATACATTATTCAAATCTGCCACTTTCAATCTCTGTGCTATGCTATTCCTCACTTTTTATTATGATTTTTCCGTCACGAAATAAATATTCATGCCCGGCCTATGTAAGCACGCAGGAAAATATAAGCTGGCATATTATTCTTTTTTATTCACCGTGCGCAGAAGGGCGAGCGGTAGCTGGCGTTCTGCTTTACAGCTATAGAATATAACCAGACGATATTTATTTCGCATCGAGGGATCCGCTACGGTTGATAGCAGGTAATCCATGAGGAGAAGTGAGATAACAACCCGTAAACTTGCGCCAGAGGCGCCCTCATCACCTTGCAACCCCAGCCGCCGGATCAAAGTTCACTGGAATTGCTGGTGGTCAGTGTGACACGCATTGAAGACAGCGATACCTGGAATGCGTTACCGCAAACCGTCAAACTGGAAGGAAGGGACGGTGCGCACCTACAGCACTCAGGTGCGGGAACAGGTAACAAACATGATGCGCCAAGGTTATCCACAGCATTGCAGCCGTGCTGGGCGCGCAGGTCGAACTGGAGTAGTACCCGGACAGCCCCTCTGTGATCAATACGCTATTTTGCGCTGACTTCAGTAGACAAGTTGCCGCAGAAAAGGGCTATCAGCTTGAAACCGCTGAACGGCAGATGAGCGGAGAAGATTTTGCGCTTTATTTGCAACGCTACCCCGGTACGCTTGTCAGTATCGGTTCTGGGAGCTCCTTTGGCTTGTGTACCATCCATGTTTCAACCCTGATGAATCAGCTATCTATCCTGCATCGCGCTCTATTTTGTGGCACTGGCAGAAACCGCATTGCATCAGTTGGCGCAAGAGCAACACACGGCAGCGATGAGCAAGGCCGCGTCACCAACGGTGTGATGCCGTTTAGCAGGTTATTCATCCCTGCTAGTGGTAATCTGCCATGCGTTAAGCATGCAGCACCAATTCCGTTACGGTGAATACCATTGTTGTGTCATGGCGTTTTCGCAATCCTGCACAAATTAGAGGAAAAAACGCCGCTCAACGTTGTCCCGCCATCTTTATTCGCCAGATAGAGAATGTTACTTTCGCCGCGTGTGATATCGACATATTTACGCAGTTCAATATACCCTTCGGTGCCAAAAATGGTGAAACGACCATCCCCCAAGGCTCTGGACCTATCCGGCGTAAACCAGTCAAAACGCAAATAACCTGCTGCACCGTTTTCACCGCGCAGCATAGCATCGCCAAAACCCGCAAACTCATGCGCGCGGTGTTGATAATTGGCCACCTGACTTGCGACCACGCTCGCTGCCGTGTTGCCGGTAAAATAGAGGAACTACTCGATTTGATGAATACCTATATCGCATAAAATACCGCCATAGCGATGGCGCTGGTAAAACCAGTCAGGACGAGCACCGCGCTCACGATGCGGTTGTTTGGTGTTTGTGGGGGCCCGCCCATGATCTGGAGAGCCCGTTATATCGCCCCTTGCGCACCAATTCACCCGCGTACAACACACTATTTACCACCACATGCTCATTAAAATGAATGACATATTTGCGCCCGGTCTGTGACACAGTGGCTTTTACCGCATTCAACTGCGCCAATGTGATTAGCGGCGGTTTGTAGGTAAAATAGTCTTCGCCTGCCGCCATGACGCGCAGACCCAGTTCGGCGCTTTCATCATGCACCATCGGGCTAGCGACCAGTTGGATCGCTGGGTTTGTCAGAATAACCTCAACATTGCTAGCCAGTGTTACATCAGGAAAAGATATAACAAAACGCTCGCGCTTAATCGGATCAGGATCGTACACTGGCAGCCAGCTCTGCGCCTGCGCCAATCAGATGGCTGAACATGTCATAGATATGGATTTACTCTAACTGCAGTGCGGCAAAACGCAGTTTCTCGACGCTCATATTACCTACGATATGATGTGTGGGACTTAGAGAAGAGAGCGTGCGTAAAAGCCCTTACACTGTACGTCTGTACGTGTCCCATTAGCTATGATCTGTCTTGCATTTTTGTCAGACACCACGTGACCCATGCCCGTTCCGAGCATGGTAATGCATGCTGCATTATTCAATAAAATAGCCTGCTTATGACCAAAAATGTCTGCTGATCGTCATCATGTTGTTACTGCTTTATCTCAACCGTGATGCCCTAAATCCATTTAAACCCAATTGCACAGCGATACCCACTGGTGCGCCAAAGCCAATGCTTACCAGGTAAGGTAAAAGAAGTCGCGCTGGGATTTTCCTCTGGTCAGCTTATTTAGCTAGTAAGCGCAGTGCGGATCACGGCTGCGGCTTATTATAGCGATAGTGCGAGAATATGGCGATATAACTGTAATTTGCTAAATATAGTATCACAGCCTTTTTGCGATCAACCTGTTTTGCTACGGGAGCAGCAATCATTTGCAAATTATCGCCATATTGCCATACAACCGCTGTATTACTGACTATAATGCTTGTTTGGGTCTTGCATTCAATAACCTAATACATCATCAAACGTAATACTCACGTTTGATGTAAGTACCGATAAGCCTATCGTGCATTTCGGATTACGATTGAGGCGTTTCAATCGGTTGCACAGCGTGCAGAT
>JBPETC010000062.1:0-11463 GCA_051710325.1 Symbiopectobacterium sp. | reverse complement strand
AAATCTGCACGCTGTGCAACCGATTGAAACGCCTCAATCGTAATCCGAAATGCACGATAGGCTTATCGGTACTTACATCAAACGTGAGTATTACGTTTGATGATGTATTGGGTTATTGAATGAATGATCTGATTTTTACATGACAGAGGT
Organism: Symbiopectobacterium sp.; assembly: GCA_051710325.1. Taxonomy (GTDB): domain Bacteria; phylum Pseudomonadota; class Gammaproteobacteria; order Enterobacterales; family Enterobacteriaceae; genus Symbiopectobacterium. Next base: position 11,313 of record JBPETC010000062.1, on the reverse strand, counting down.
GGGAAGATTTGTTAAAGTTTTTACATCGTTAATACTGACTTTATCTTTTCGAGTAATTTCGTGGAAATTTACCTGTTGGTTTGTGTTTTTCTACCTGATATCACCGTTTGGGTACTCGCGCCACTGCCTGTTTGCGGAAGTATCACAATGACTATAATACCACAAAATAACGACAAAATAGCGAATTTGCGTGGCATGTCTTATTCGAATCATAATCAGACTCGCCGCCGCCTCTTGCAAGGCGCGAGAGCAACCTGGTTATTGAGCCTTAGCAGCGCCGGATGGGCTGCTTCCGTCCAGGTGATCGCCGTTCGCGTCCGGCCTTCCTCAGGCATACCCGCATCACGTTAGAGTCTAACCGCACGCTAAAATACAAGCAGTTTATGCTAATCAATCCCGGCAGGCTGGTTGTGGATATCGAAGATATCCAACTCAATAGTGTATTGAAAACGGTTTTGCAGCAGTTTCAGCCCACATTGGGCAGTGTGATCCCAAAACGGTGCGTCTTGTTTTAGAGCTGAAGCAAGCCAGCAATCCGAAAGTTTTTACTCTAGACCTTATAGCAGAGTTTTAAACACCGTCTGGTGTTGGATCTCTACCCAGCGGTAGAGATAGGACGCTATGACAGTGCCGACGATCCGGTCATGGAGCTGTTGGAAGATTACAATTAAGGGCGATCTAGAGAGTAAATTATCGCAGGAAGCGCAGTTGGCGGGTAAAGCGGGGCGCGATCGTCCGTTAGTTATCATGCTCGATCCCGGGTATGGCGGTGAAGATCCTGGAGCCATCGGTAAAAACCGCGTACGCGAGAAAGATATTGTGTTGCAGATTGCGCGGCGTTACACAGCCTGATTGAGCGTGAACCCAACATGAAGGCGTATATGACGCGCAATGAGGATGTGTTTATCCCTTTGCGTGTGCGGGTGATGTAAGCACGTAAGCAACGTGCCGATCTGTTTGTTTTGAGTCACGCGGATGCCTTCACTAACCGTGCGGCGCGCGGTTCTTCAGTGTTTGCCCTGTCAAAGAAAGGTGCAACTAGCACTGTAGCACGTTTTTTAGCGGAAACGCAAAACGAATCCGATCTGATTGGTGGCGTGAGCATAAGCGACGATCGTTATCTCGACCATACGGTGTTTGATTTTGTGCAGACCGCGACCATCAGCGATAGTCTGAAATTTGGCGGAGAAATCCTTAAGCGGCTTGGCAAAGTGAATAAGTTGCACAAGAATAATCGATCAGGCCAGGTTTGCGGTGTTAAAAGCGCCTGATATTCCCTCGATCCTAGTAAAAACGGCGTTTATCAGCAAAAAGTGGTACGTTTGAGCATCAAGCAATCAGGATGTGCAGGGTTTGGTTATGTACTGGATCTGGTCAAAGCACCGGATGTGCGTGACCTGGTGTTCGAGCGCGAGGGCGCACACCTGTACGTCCCGTTAAAGGTGATGCCTTTTATTGATGGCACCGAGCTGGATTATGTGCGTTTAAGGTTTGAAACCAGATTTTCAAATTTAATAATTCCAAAGCGCAGCACGTCTGCTATTTGTAGCGAAAGCTTTCGCATTGAGTGATGGCTGATATATGGCGCGTAGCAATGTAGATGTACCTGTGATGATGTGCAAATCTGGATGAAGGATAGCCGTTCTATAATGAGGGCTTTTTCACCGAACTGCCTACTGACCAACTGGTACGCGGCGTCAATGAAGAGGTGGTGCGAGGGATCTCCGCCAAACGCGACGAACCTGCGTGGATGCTGGAGTTTCGTCTCACAACACCTACCGCGCCTGACTGGAGATGGAGGAGCCGAACTGGCTAAAAGCGCACTATGACAAGCTGGATTATCAGGAATACAGCTATTATTCGGTGCCGTCTTGCAGTCACTATGATGATACCTGCGGTTCTGAACCCGGCGCCAAGCAGCAGTCCGGCATTGCCGAGGTGAATAGCTACCTGACCGCTGAAGTCGAAAATGCTTTTAATCAGCTCGGCGTGCCGATGCGAGAAGGGCAAGCCGTGGTGGTGGGTGTGATTTTGACTTCATATCGGTAGCGACCACCTATCGCGAAGAACTGGTGTACAGGGGATTATTTCTGCTCGTTTAGCGAGGAGATTTAGGAGCACCACGATCTGATGCGCCAATATATTGGTACGGTGGTGCCTGCCAACGATAACTTTTTACCGCGCTCAATGCCGCGGTAGCCTCTGACGGTATCTTTCTCTACATACCGAAAGTCGTGCGTTGACAAATGGAGCTCTCCACCTATTTCCGTATCAATGTGGCGAAGACCGGGCAGTTCGAGCGAACTATCCTGATTGCCGATGACGATAGCTATGTCAGCTATATCGAAGAGTGCTCAGCACCCGTGCGCGACAGCTACCAACTGCACGCTGAAGTAGTCGAAGTGATTGTCAACAAAAACGCCAAAGTTAAATATTCGACGGTTCAGAATTGGTTCTCTGGCCAGGATGCCAAAGGCGATATCCTTAACTTCGTGACAAAGCGTGCGCTTTGTGCCAGCAAGTATGTGACCCAGTCTGAAACCGGCTCAGCCATCACCTGGAAGTACCCGAGCGTGATTTTGCGCGGAGATAACTCGGTGGGAGAGTTCTTCTCTGTTGCGCTTACCAGCGGCATCAGAAAGCGGATATCTGGACCAAGATGATCCACATCGGCAAAACACCCGCTCCACGATTATCTGCAAAGGGATCTCTGCCCGGTCACAGTGAGAACACCTACCGCGGTCTGGTAAAAATTATGCCGACTGCCACTAATGCGCGTAATTTCACCCAATGCGACTCGATGTTGATTAGCAGTGATTGCGGTGCACATACTTTCCCGTATGTGGAAGTGCGCAACAACAGCGAGCAGTTGGAGCACGAGGCGACAACCTCATGCATTTGGTGAAGACCAACTGTTCCATTGCCTACAACGCGGCATCAGAGAAGAAGACGCCATTTCGATGATTGTGAATGGATTCTGTAAGGACGTGCTCTCTGAGCCACCGCTGGAATTTGCTGTAGAAGCGTAGAAGCTCCTGGCTATCAGTCTGGAACACAGCGTCGGCTAATGGCGTTGCAAAAAAATGCAGCAGGGTGCTGAATGTCAACCTAGCAGCACCCTAAGCGAATTGATCTTATCAGGCGTGCTCGGCACGACGCCGCAAGGATAAACTATGTTAAGCATTAATAACTTACATGTAAGCGTTGAAGGTAAGGTCATCCTGAACAGACTAAACCTCGAGGTGAAACCCTGTGAATTTCACGCCATCATGGGACCTAACGGTTCCGACAATAGTATGCTTTCCGCTACGCTCACGCTCGCAGGCTATGAAGATTATGAAGTGAACGACGGCACGGTGGTGTTCAAGTGGAAAGACTTGCTGGAATTAGACCCGGAAGATCACGCCAGTGAGGCATCTTTATGTCCTTCCAGTACCCGGTTGAAATCCCCGGTGTTAGTAACCAGTTCTTTCTGCAAGCCGCCGTCAACGCCGCGTGCAAATATCGCGAGCAGGAGCCAGCTTGATTGATTCAATTATCGTCAATTTCATTGAAGATAAAATCAAACTGCTAAAAATGCCGGAAGATTTGTTGACCAGTTCGGTCAAGGTGGTTTTTCCGGCGGCGAGAAAACTTAATGATATTTTGCAAATGGCAGCGCTAGAGCCAGAGCTGTGTATCTTTGATGAGACGGACTCCGGGCTAGATATCGATGCGCTGAAAATTGTGGCCAACGGCGTTAATGCGCTGTGTAACCAACAACGCGCGTTTATTATCGTGACGCACTACCAGCGTATTCTGGATTATATCCAACCCCGTTATGTGCACGTTCTCTATCAAGGTCGCATCATCAAATTAGGCGATTTTTCGCTGGTGAAACAGTTGGAAGAGTAAGGTTATGGCTAGCTTACCGACCAACAGTAACACGCTGGTTCTGGAAAGTTGGCGTCTGGTATTTGTTGATAGCATATTCAACGCGGCGTTGAGTGATGCGCAGTGGGGCTATATACCAGATTGCGGTGAACGTGCCCCATGCGGCACTAACCGACTTGGCGGCAATTCAATCAGAACTGTTTTTCACCTGACGGAAAGTCTGGTGGAGCAGCACACCGCCATTCATTTCCTGACCGAATGTTAGGCGGAGAAACTACTCTATATTCTGCATATTAGCAGCGGACAGTCTGCTAGCCTGAACATGGCTCACCAGCGCACCATCTGTATGTCGGGGTGGGAGCCAGCGCAGAGATTATCGAACACTACGTCAGTTTGGATGACAAGGAGGCTCACTTCACCGGTACGTGCTTGTCGGTACATGCCGCTGCCAACAGCCAGGTAAAGCACCTCAAGCTAACGTTTGAGACTGCCGCCAGTTACCACTTCGCTCACAAGAATCTTATTGGAGCGGGATGCGTGTGTGTGCAGCCACAGCTTATTGCTGGGTGCCGGATTAACCCGGCACCACACCAGCGCACAGATCAACGGTGAAGGTGTCAACCTTTCTATCAACAACCTTATTTTGCCGATTGATTGGCAAAGACGTGTGCGACACCTGTTACCTACCTTGAACATAATCAGGGCCACGGTGAAAGCTGCAAACTGCATAAGGCCATTGTCAGTGACAAAGCCCGGGCGGTGTTCAAAGGTATAATTAAGGTCGCACCGTGGCATTGAAGAGAGACGGATAGATGACCAGCAACAACTTGCTGCTGGGCGTCTAGCGGAAGTGGATGCCAAGCCACAACTCAAGATCTACGCTGATGATGTGAAGTGCAGCTACGGTGCCACGGTTGGACGTATTGATGACGATCAACTATTCTACCTGCGTTCGAGCGGTATTTCACAAACAGGATGTACAGCAGATGATGATCTACGCGTTTGCCGCCGAATTGACGGAATCGTTTAACGACAAGCTGCAAGAAGCGGTATTGCAGTGTGTTGCATTGCGCCTGCCGAACACGGCAGGAGTATCCTGATGAATTATCCGATTGATAGTATTAGCCGTGATTTATTACCAGAAACTACTTTTATTCTGTCGTGATTCTTTGTCAAGAACTGTATATTAACGCATTGATTAGCAAATAAAACCTTAGGGTGTTTTTGGCATCCTACATTTGCAGAATCCGACGGAAGTGGCCGCATTCAGGCCAGACTGGTATCAATGACAAACGAATAATAACGTCAACCTGTAGAGATTTTCGTATGAAGCGTATGTTTACACTTTTGGGGATGGTACTGGCGACCTACCTGGTAAGAAACGCGGCGGCGAGCGCCACCGAATACCCATTACCACCTGCGGGCAGCCGATTGATCGGTGAGAACATTACCTATCTGGTGCCACATGATGGTCGGCCGCTGGAAGCGATTGCGTCTGATTTTAAAATCGGCCTACTGAATATGCTGGAAGCCAATCCTGGCACCGATCCCTATTTGCCAACGCCGGATTCCATCTTGACCATCCCGACGCAGATGCTGTTGCCGGATACGCCGCGCGAGGGCATTGTCGTCAACCTGGCTGAGCTGCGTCTCTACTATTACCCTAAAGGGAAGAGCACCGTCATTGTTTTCCCGATCGGTATCGGTCAGCAGGGGCGTAACACCTTGTTGATGGTCACGTCGGTCAGCGAAAAACGTGCCAATCCGACCTGGACGCCGACGGCTAACATCCGTAAGCGCTATTTGGAAGAAAAAGGTATCAAACTTCCGGCGGTTGTCCCGGCGGGGCCGGATAATCCAATGGGGTTGCATGCCCTGCGTCTGTCGGCCCATGGAGGTGTGTATTTGCTGCATGGCACTAACGCTAATTTCGGTATTGGTATGCGTGTCAGTTCCGGTTGTATCCGTCTGCGTGCCGATGACATTGAATGGTTGTTTAATAACGTACCGGTAGGCACCCGAGTGCAGATCATTAATGATGCGGTGAAAACCTCGGTGGAACCTGACGGCAAACGTTACATTGAAGTGCATCAGCCGCTGTCTAAAACGTCCAAGGACGATCCACAAACCATGGTAATTCCGCTGAATAAACAGGTTCGGAGTTTCATTCATGCGGCGGAAACGGATAGCCAAATGGTGGCCGATGCTATTGTGCGCCGTTCCGGGATGCCGATACTGGTCAGCACCGGAAAAAGTGTCGAATATTTTCAGGAACCTGTGCTAACAACAGCGACTGAAACATATCAGGATGCGCCTATCTCTTCTGTGAGTTCATCTTTACCAATACATCATTAAAACGCGCTCAGCTACTGTTAAGTGCGTTTTAACCCCACTCCTCAGTGAAATCCGGAAAATCTTGTTCTCAATGCCAGTTTATCTAAATTTTGTGACGTGCGTCAGCGGGTTGAGGGAGGCGTTAACGACAGATGCTGAATAGGCAAAAGGAAAGGACAGGCAAAAAATGGCGCACACTGTGCGCCATTTTCACTACTTAACCAATACTTACTTTTTGTAAGTACGAACTTGATTGTCCAGACGCTGGTTAGCACGAGCTGCGTCATCTTTAGCAGCCTGTACATCAGCGCGAATTGTGTTCACGTCGTTGCTAAGTTGATCAACTTTAGCGTTTAGAGTCTGAACGCCAGAAGACAGTTGGTCAATTTTAGCATTGCTGGAGCAGCCTGCCAGCAGAGTAGAACCCAGTATTACCGCGCCCAGTACCAGTTTAATACGATTCATTCTTAATACCCTCTAGATTGAGTTAATCTCCATATAGCATTATGAGTATTACACAAAGCTTTTTCTAATGAGAATAAATTTTTTATGAAAACATACTTAATTTTGATCGTTCGCTCAAAGAAGCAACAAGTTTTACAGAGTAGTTAAAAAAGAGTGAAAATAGCGGTATTTTATGATGCGAATTGGGTATATATTCTGCGGAAATAGGTGGATCGGGGAATTGATAGTGCTTATTTACTGAGTGTAGTCGATTGATAACATAAAAATATAAAAGCGCCATTTACGGCGCTTTTTACTATCGATCATTTATTCACTCACGATCGCGCGTTGACTGGCTGCCGCACAGCTAACTAACGGCAACAGCCAGTGGAAACGATCAGAGGAGGTATACGGATGTCGTGTTAGTGGTGCCACTGGAAACCAGCGCGCCAGAAACCATAACAACCACATCTCCTGACTGTTTGTAACAGCTTTTTCAGCAGCAGCTTTTTGCCAATGCGATAGAAGTAGTCTGTGGAGGCGATTTCGCTCACCAGTAGCATATCAACGCCTTTGCTCAGCAGCAATTGACGTGCAAGAGTGATGGCATTGGTGGTCAGTGCCAGAATACGCGCGTGCGGGAAGTATTTACGAATGGATTTCGCAGAATTGCCGCCGCTGGTCGCTACCACGATTAACGGCGCATACAGTTTTCTACAGTTTCTAGCGTACCGCGATATACCGCTTCAGTGATGCGTATTTGGCAGAATTTTGCTGTGCATCCAAACGCGCGTTCATGACCACGTCAGTGCGCTGACAGATGATCGCCATGATGGTAACGGCTTCCAATGGGTATTTCCCTTTGACGCTTTCACCGGACAACATCACTGCATCGGTACCATTGATGATAGCGTTCGCTACATCGCTGGCTTTTGCACGGGTTGGACGCAGGTTCTTGATCATGGAATCCAGCATTTGAGTGATAGTGATAACCACTTTACGTGCTTTGTTGCATTTTTCGATCATCATCTGCTTTGGCGAAGATAATTTCTTCAACCGGAATTTCCACGCCCCGAGGACGAAGTCAACGCCTTGTTCACAACCGAAGATTAGGTAACCGAAACACGTTCTTTGTTACCGATAACCGTTTTGTCAGTGTGTGAAGGTAAAGGTCTGGCCTGCAACCAGGCTAACGTCCGCACCGTTTCCAAGTTTCATGGTACGGATTTCTGAATCTTTGGTATATAGCAGAATGGCGGCTTTTTTACCTGTCTTTTTGATAAACCGCGCGCATGTTTTTGATGCGCTGCCCGTGCTCAGCTTAATCCCCGTATGAGAAGTTAAGACGCATCACATTCATGCCTGCATTCAGCATGTTGGTCAGCATTTCCTCTGATTCGGTTTTCGAACCGATAGTACAAACGATTTTAGTCTTTTCATACGAGTGTTTTCTGCAAAGTAGTGATGGATAAAAATCATGAATTCGCGGGTACCGGATACTACGAGGCCGATGAAGGGAACATGTTTGCGAGTTCAGAGCGAATAGTAATTGTAGCGGGTAACGATGAATGAAAGATGATGGACGTAGCCTGTTACCACCGGCGGTAAATCGAATGCGCTGATATGCTGCAACCGTGTCGTTCGACACCGGTAAAAAGCATCTTTAAGCTCGTCTCAGATGTTTGCAGTAACAGTGTCTAATCATAGTATTTCGGCACGTTGATTTGCTGAAACCATTCAATGAAACAATATTTCACATTATAGTTATAACGAATTGGGAAACAAATAATTACGCTGCTAAAATAGCGCGTTTCTTGTGTTTTGGCAAAAAACTAACGATTTTGTCATTTTCACTCATTTTCTTTCTTTTTATTGCGCAACTGCACAGTAGTGAGTTTGCGCTGCGCTCACTGAGCGCACGGATAGTTTGCGGTAAACGACTGCTGCGACTATAAGCGATACCCGAGTGTTAGAGCGAAAAAAGCTGTGTTTCTGTCTGGAAAACACAGCCTGGATGCGTTTGTTTGGCTTTCTGTTTGTTGAACCTGAAGAGGTCTGTTTACAGGTTTTCTAAACCACGCGCCTGACGCTCCGTGCGGATCTGGTTTTCATTATCACGCAGGTAGCCAAGTTGCATTAGTCCGGCACATACCTGCTGCCATTGGTCAGCATGTCCCGCTTTGGGGTGGTGGTGTTAGGATGAGCGGCATCCCATGCCAGCGCTTTGCCAATCGCTGCACGCCAGGCCATGGGTGAACCACTCACCCATTCATTGATGGATTGTCCAAGCGTAGCATTAAGGATATCCATTGCTGCAGGTTCACCGTCGGGCGGCAGTTCGTAGTGTGTCAGTAAATGGTAGTGCCAACGCAATTGTCCGATATAAAACCAGGTCACAGCATCATCCTTTTCAAACAGTTATTTGGCGTGCAGATAGAATTCGCTGGGATGTTTCTTGGCCAAACTGGCATCAGTGTCTTGTTGGGATGCCGTTGTCATGGCCATAACTGTTGGCGCTGCGTGTGCATAAAGCGGTGAGCGTTGCCAGAAGCAGGGTTGATAACAGGCGTTCACGCTGACTACAAAGAGTCAGAAAAAACATGAGATTATCGCTAATCTGGTTCGACTAAAACCGTGAACACTCATGTATTGCGCGCGTTATTAGCTGGATAATGGACCAATATCACGATCTTCCTGATGTAAAAACGTTGCATATACAATTAACGACATGAAAAACACAGACAGGTCTCAAGGCTGTATGTACCAACCTCAAGCTGCGGCAGCTTACGCGGATGGTGACGCGACATACGATCACTACGTTGTGATATGCGGGTTGAAAAACACCCAGTATGCGCTATTATCATATGTCGTGAACCTGGAGTCTGTTCGTCCCGTCGATTTGGCCCGATATATGCAACATGCAAATGGATTCCTCTACGTTAACACGCAATATTCAGCCTCTGGTTGCGCAAGGATGGCTAAAAATTTGTGCTGGGAATAACGCGCGCAGTAGACGTGTTGAAGTGACTGCGGCAGGAGGGGAGAAACAGACAAAAGCGCAACGGGTGTGGCAGAAGGTGCACGTGATGATCGTGCCACAACTCGGTGCTTAAACGGGTCGCTGCTCTGTATCAACTTCTTGAAGAGTGCATTGTCTGCATCAACTTCTTGAAGAGTGCATTGATTGCCTTAAGGAGAGCAGAGAAGCTCCTATCAAGGCATCTCAGCAATACCCTTGATGCACCTATCTTGAGAACTGACTATGTTTACCTCACTTCGTGAACGTTAATCGTTAAAAAGGAAAGGTCCATATCCGGCAAGATCTTGTTCACTCCCTTTACGCTGAAGGGATTGCAACTGCCTAACCGAATCGTGATGGTACCGATGACGCACGGTATGGCAAAAGCGGGGATCCCTGGCCCTGAAATGCGGAATATTATCGTCGTCGCGCGTAAGGCAACGAACGTGAGGTTGGTTCTGACGGAAGGTACGGTGGTGAACCGTCCTGTTTCGCGTAAATATGGCAGGCATCCCTTTTTTCTACGGTGACGCGGCACTTGCGGGATGACATGGAGGGTGTTTTGCCGATACCATTCATGCGGTAGGCGGTAAAATTGCTCCTCAGATTTGGCACACCAGTTCGATACGTACTGGGAGAGTGGGATGAGATCCGAATGTGACGGTGGAAGCCCTTCAGGATTGGTTGGACCGGATACACCGCGCGGTGTAGTGATGACTGAAGAGGATATTGCTGATATGGTGGCCACCTTTGCCCAAGCGGCAGCGATAAATAGATTGGTACCATCACGACGGAGCCGCCGCTGCGAGCAGAAAGCCAATTTTTTTGGCACAGACAAATTCAAAGGCTTTCATCAGTGTTTCATAAAACGGATTCGGTTCGATACCGCCGAACTCATGCACATCACGGCCATCCAGAGCCTGATAAATCTGATCCAGTACGCCGTTACGCTTAATTTAATACTACCGTCACCGTAAGTGGTAAGGAGGGTGCGCGCATCAGCAGGAATTTCTTTGCCTATTTCGGCAATTTTGCCTTCACCAAACAGAATTTTAGTCAGGGTATGAAGTGTGAAATTTTGCATAGGGTAATTATCCAGTTCAACGCCTTGATAAAAAATCCCGGGTAACGCTTTCGGGAGATGGATACCAATCGTTCAGTATGAATGATGTGCGCTATTATCAGCAGCTGGCCGCAGGCATTCAATGCACATTTCTGTTGGGTTGTTGCCTATTTCTACAATTACCCGGAAAATTGGGTGATAAAAAATGACGTTTGTGTCATGTTATTTTCCTCTTATAGAGACGGTTTTCGCCCCGAGTGAGGCATTACTGATGGCGCGTGCACAAAACAACACGGTGTTTAGCAAGATAATCAATCAGGCGCTCAGCTACACAACCCAATACTGGGTTACGCCCTCGTCGATAGCACACACAGGTAAAATCCTTTACGCGGACTAACCCATCACGTGTGCCGATGATGTATGACCAGACGATAGTTATACTGTTTCAGAGAACTATATTACTCAACTAAAACTGGCCACGGGTTTAGAGTTTTTCCAGAACCGATTTTCTGATTGGTTTGGTGGTAACTCACCGTTATAGTCGTGCGGTCTGAGTGTACTGTAATATCCCGCGATATAG
>JBPETC010000061.1:0-11690 GCA_051710325.1 Symbiopectobacterium sp. | reverse complement strand
CCATAACTGTGTTTTTTTTACAGAGACTGTCTGTTCACAAAACGAACATCTTACATCAACTGTAGCCACTGTATCTCCACATCCAAAACAGGAGGGTTTATACTGTGATTAATTTATTGGATGATTTGATTAAAATGTGAGCATATCGGCATAGGAGTGCTTCACAAACCACTGTCTGACCATCATTTCATTTATGGTTTTTAAGCGGGTCAAAAATAACCGTTTGCTCCCAGGTTCACCGCTAAAATTTCTTCTAGCGTCCTAGAACACGCCCGACATCGCGATAAAGCCATTAGCAATCTGCACCATTTTGGCTTTACGCTCATACATGTTTTCCACCATATGCAGCGTGGTCAGACCCGGATGATAAAGCTCTTGATCGGCCAACAAGCGCGGCATGACACCGATCACTTTGCGCCGCCTTGCGCTATCGCCGCATCCTCAACCGCGCCCATAAACTCGATATGACCACGGCCGTAAACAATGGCGATACCGGCCTGCGCCAGGGCTTTTCCCGTCATCAGCGCCGCATCAATAAAGGCGGTGTCACTTCCCATACTTGAACCGCAAGAAATTCCCATCACGATAATAATATGTCGCTTTTTCCATATCGATTACTACGGCTGTGCCCAGCTTTGCTAACGTGCACAGGCCGCCGCGTTAAGCTCGGCAAATGCCTGAATCGTCTCTTCACGCTAGCGTTGTAACAGCGCTTTTACCGCTTAATGAAAACACCTTCACACCGCGCTTTGGATCGTGCAGATAGGCATTGAGCATGCGAAATGCGAACAGTGGCAACCTCGAGCGCCCCAGCAGATATATCAACGCGGCAAAGGTGGTTCCATGCCACGATGAGAAACAGCAAATCCGGCCAGGCTGCGCCATTGGGCGTCTTCGGGTGTAGAAAGCTCGGTTATCGGCATCTGCAACGGCAGCGCCAGAGGGATAATACGGCGCAACAAGGCAGGCAACTACTCCTGAGCAAGACGCTATTCGGCACGCGTCGCCAATTGCCGCCCTTCCTCACTGATAGGTAAAATCCCCATAGCGCTATAGCAGCCACTGCTCGCCTCGCGATGGCTACCAATGTGCCCAGCCTAAACCACATTCCTGCCAAGAACGTCCACAGTTCCGGCTGATAGCCAAAGCTGATCGATAGAAAATCAATGCCATCAACTCTCGCGGTGTCCCGTTATGCAGCAATCAGTACATGACCAATCCGCTGCGTCGCTGCTCTGCGACAACCGCAATGCGGCTGATACGCCGCGAGCGTAAACAAGGGGCTTGCCACTCATCACTGTGCGCCACCAACGATTGTGCCACCAGATTTGCCGCGCAGGCGACGGCGGCCCGCGCCCACACCTCATGCGCTAACGCTAGCGACAGTTCGCCTTCATCAACCCACCAAGCTACGCCGCACAATGCCTCGACTCGTTGAGCGCCATAGAGATGCATGCCAGGCGCATCTAGCAAGCGCCGCAAATTAAGCGGCTAGGTGCAGTAATGCGTGCTGCACAATAAGGCATAATACCGATGCAAACCCGCCGATTCACTCAATTACGCTGGCGCCAAACAGTTCGTTACGACAGCAGGTAATCTTTTAGTTCCCGGATTTAGGGTATCAATATCAGTAAAGGTATCACGAAAAGCAGAGCCTCATCAAGAAAACGCTCCAGCGGATCGTTTGCGACACAGCGCAACGGTTGATTCAACGTCAGCATGTCGCAGTGCGGCAGCGAGGCACAAAATTTCAGCAGAAAGCCACGGCCCCGTCCTTTCGTACCCTTGTACCGTAGTAGTAAGCATCAACACGCGAGAAAAATGGCTTACCAGCGCCTGCAATACTGACTCAGGAATCGCCGCTGCCTCATCAATCAACAGCCAGTCGAGCGTCTGCAGCGATAACGATTGGCAATGTGCAAGCAAAGTGTTTGAAAACCAAAACGGCAATTCAACCACACTGCAGTGTAGCAACTAAGAGGCAGTATCGCGGGAAGGTTGATGTCACCCAACAGACACTCGTACACTACGCTGCCAACATTCCCGCCAGTGTCGATTTACCACACCTGCGTGCGGCGGTAATCACATAAACGCCGGGTGTTGCATCCTGTATTAGATGGGCCACAGCAACACCTGCTGCTGTGGCGTTTGGTTACCGCTGGTAGGTTGCCACAGTGCACGAGGAGTAAGCGGCATTTATGGCTCCCTTCTCTTCCTGTCGCCACAGCGTTACCTCATCGTCTACCAGACGTTGCTGATGAAAATGCGTAATAAAATTCGGCGTGGCTATCGCCTGCGACTGCTCACTCCAACGCAAACTATCAACATCGGGTTATTGTGCTTGTGTGCCCACGCGTGCAATGGCGGAACTAGCAGCAGTAGCTAAAACTGCCGCACACGCAAAGTGCCAGCCACGATCGCTAGCACTTCGATATCCAGTCCATTGCGAGCATCAAATACGGCATGCTGATACTCCTGCTCCAGCAGCATCCGCGCTTTGCTAAATGGTATGCTGTCAGATTGTATGCCACAGCCAAAGCCAATCCCCCGGCGTCTGTCGGCACAGCATTTCCGCCTGTCTTTGCACACCCAGTGCGCCTCACCGCTGACCACCAGCAAGCGGTGCGCGCCAATATACCGCAGCTGCGCAGGATCGCCGTTCGCGTCAGCACTGAGTAGATTTTGGGTGATGAGCTCAGACATGCCAATGCCGTTCTTAGGATTTGCCAATTAACAACGAGAGCAGACCTGCCGCAATCAGAGGACCTACTGGCACGCCGCGGAACAACGCGACGCCGGCCATAGTGCCAATAAGCAATCCCGACACCACGGAAGGTTGATTGCTCATCAGAGAAACGCCGCGACCACCGAGCCAGGAAACCGCAACGCCCACCACAATCGCTACCAGCGATTTCCAGTTAAGGAACGCCTGAAAGAAGTCGTGGGCGCTGATCGTCCCGTTGGCGATCGGGGCCATCACGCCAATGGTCAAAATCAGTATCCCGATGCTCAATCCATATTTTTCCACCAGCGGGAAATAAGCATTTAGTGGCGTCAAGCGTACCGACAGCAGCGCCAACATCGCCCAAGTGACCGTCATGTTGTGGCTGATAATACCGAGTCCTGCAAAGCTGAGCAGGATCAGAAGAGTGGGATCGAAAGAAGTCATGAAAGGGGTTTCCTGCCATGCTGAAGTTAAGATATCGGTTTCATTTAAGACTCAGATGATATCACTGTTTTGACACCGCTAATTAACCCAATACCACATTAGTAAGGGTAAACTATCATTCTCCACTTAACGCAGAGAATGACAGGCAACAGCGAGCGCAATGTTAGCACGAAAACGATTGTGCGTTTAGTCCAAGTTACGCCAAGACGGTGTGCAACTTCTTCATAGACTTCAATCAAACCACCAAAACTTTGACGGAAACGATCTTTGTCCATCTTGTCCAGGGTTTGCTTGTCACACAGGCGGCTGCCGTCAGGGGAGAACTCATCACCCAGCACACTTCACCTTTGAAAAATCCGAATTCCAATTCGGAATCCACCAGAATCAAGCACGCGTCATCAAGCAGTTTGCTCAGCACATCGTTGGCTTTGTAGCTCAATTCTTTCATGCGCGCTAGGTTGGTTTCATGCACCCAACCAAAGGTTTTGCAGTAAGATTTGTTCACCATCAGATCGTGCAGGGCGTCGTTTTCAGGAACAGATTAAACGGTATCTGGTTCAAGGTAATGCCCTCTTCTACACTCAGGCGTTTCACCACCAGAGAACCGGCAGCACAATTACGCACCACGCACTCTACCGGCACCATCTCCAGCTTTTTCACCAGCATTTCGTTTTCGGATAGCAACTTGACCATTTTCGTCGGGATGAACGCCTCTTCCAGTTTGCTCATGATAAAATGGTTGAACTTTTTATTCAACATACCTTACGATTAAACTGTTCAATGCGCGTGCCATAACCGGCTGACGTATCATTGCGAAACTCCAGCACCAACAGATCGGAATCTTCAGTGGTGAAGACCATTTTCGATTTTCCGCGATACAACTCAGCCAGCTTTTCATCTTTTATTACTCTATACAGTAGAGGACCACCAACAACAGGCCAGATGATTTAATACTTGATTAACAATAAAAATACCGGCATTCGCCGGGCCGAATAAAGAAGGGCCTTGATGTAACCGGTCCCCTTGCTGTTAGTGACTGAGTGCTGCCTGAAAGACGGCGACGAGCGCGTCGTTTTTTGACTGGCTGAGCATACCCTTTCGAGTCAATAAACTGCAATGTACTACGGTTATCCAGATCGCTAACCTACAATTTGTAATCGATATTAATCAGTTCAGAATCTTAGAAACCGTTCCTAGGCGCTGCTGCCCAGTGCTTTGTAGATCACCGAAATGGAGCCTTGCGGACGGCTGCGATCATTCACCTTCATGCCGACTTTTTCCAGCGCGGCAGGAAGACGATCCAAGACCACTGAATGAGGGCCACGCACCACCAAGCAACGGCAGGCAGTTGTCATCCGTACCGCTAGCACGTCTAGCGTACCGACTGCGCGATTGACCTGCGCATTTTCACGCGCGTCCGCCTGTTTCTCCAGCGCATCTGACAGGGTATTATCCACCAGACTGGTGTAAAGTTGCATCTGAAGCGCCCCTGCCACCGGCGTGTTCTGCACTTCGAAGCCGAGCAGTTTCACCATATAACCGCGACCTGATACCCTTGAGGTTAAACGGAGATCTGATAACGCGCGCGGTACGGCACACTTTCATCGTCACGCGGCCCAGAAGATCCAGTTGGTGATAAGCGTCTGCGAGGCATCCTGACGCCTAGCAATCACATAGCCATTGTCCTGGATTTGCACTACCCTGTGGCCACGGACGGTTCACCTGCGCGCTGTTTTCGATCAACAAAATGGCTGTATCACTGGAAATTTGCGAGTGCGATCCGCTTAACAACGCCAATGGCTGGAGAGGAGGACGAATATCTAACGCTTTCTCCAGTTCACCGGTTGATGAGGCTGCCGGGATTTCGTAATCCCCATTCTGCACCGGAAGGATCATTTCCGCCGGTGCCACTAACGTCCTCGGTGGGGCGGTACTTTCAAATAGGACTCATCGCCGCTGACCTGACGTTTTTGACCCTGATCGCTAGAACATGCTGCTAATAACATCATCAGCGACAAATCAACCACTTTTGCCACCATGAACTTTTGCACTGAAGAAGTCATCAAATCTCCCTAAGGGTTACTGCAAACCAGCTTGCTTCAATGCGCACTCCATCACTGTCCGACCGGCGTCAGTCAGCGGCGTCATCGGCAAGCGAAGCGTATCAGTCGCCATCAATCCTAATGCCTTGCATGCCCATTTCACCGGGATCGGATTAACTTCAACAAATAATTTCTGATGCAGTGGCATCAGCCGTTGATTCAAACGGCGCGCCGCAGCGAAATTACCTTGTGCCGCCAGTGCGCACAGTTGTGCCATTTCCCGTGCCGCAATGTTCGCCGTCACGGAAATCACGCCTCGACCACCGAGTTGCATAAAATCCAGACTGCTAGCGTCATCACCGCTCAGCAAAATGAATTTATCATCAACCAACTCTTGGATCTGACTCACACGGCTTAAGTTCCCTGTAGCTTCTTTCACCGCAACAATATTTTGCAATTCGGAAAGATGGGCGATAGTTTCCGGCAGCATATCACAGCCGGTACGCGACGGTACGTTATACAGAATTTGCGGTAAATCACTGTGCTCGGCAATCGCTTTAAAATGCTGGAACAACCCTTCCTGCGTCGGGCGATTGTAGTAAGGGGTTACTGTCAGGCAACCAACTACGCCGGTTCCGTGAAAGCGTTTAGTAAGAGATATGGCTTCCGACGTCGCATTGGCACCCGTTCCAGCTATCACCGGGATACGTCCGTCTGCCAGTTCCAGCGTCATCATCACCGCATCGCCATGTTCATCATGGCTTAAGGTGGCGGACTCTCCGGTAGTTCCAACGGACACTATCGCCGCAGTTCCGCTATTAACATGATAATCAACAAGTTTTTTTAAGCTTTCACGATCGACGGCTCCGTTGTCGTCCATCGGTGTAACCAGTGCAACAATACTTCCCGTAAACATTCGCCATCCCCTACAAAAATAAGTTCTTCATGGTGCTTTTGACTTCACTGCAAAAGCAAGCGCGCAACCGCGTTGTCGGAGTCTAACATGCGGTTTTTCTTTCTGCATGCCGCGACTAACGGCAGCGCGGGAAAACGCTTGCAGAACAAACTCAAAATTGCCACAGACAATTTTTTGTTTTTACCATATTACTCCCAACCCGATGCAGAGGAAGCAAGATTTTGCCGAGCCAACAAGAACATTTTCTAGTTATCACCGCTCTCGGCGTCAATCGTCCCGGGATTATGAATGCCATCACACATCACGTCAGTAGCTGTGGCTGTAACATTGAAGATAGTCGTCCAGCGATGCTGGGAAAAGAGTTCACATTCATCATGCTGCTGTCGGGAAGTTGGAATGCTATCACGCTTATCGAATCCACACTCCCGTTCAAAGGGGCGGAAATGGAATTGCTGATCGTGATGAAGCGCACGGAGTCTCAGACTCGCCCGCCGATGCCCTCAACGGTATAGGTCAAGATTGAACTGGCGGATTCACCACATATCATTGAACGCTTTACCGACCTGTTTGGCGCACATCACATGAACATTACGGAGCTGGTTTCAAAAACGCAGCCCGCCACCATCGGACATCCGTCAACGTTATATATTCAAATTACCGCACATAGCCCTGAAATGCTTAAATGGCGCAATTATTGAGCCAGCCTTTCATCAGCTATGTACAGAACTACACGCACAAAGCAGTATTAGCGTCGTGAACTATCCACAGCATGAAGAGAAAGATGGAGAGTAGTAATGAACATACTGAAAGCCGATGATACCACACCGAAATTTAGCTTGCCCGACCAGGATAGCGAACAAGTAAATTTAACCGACTTCCAGGGACAAAAGTGTTGGTCTATTTTTCCCTAAAGCGATGACACTGGGATGTACTGTGCAAGCCTGCGGTTTGCGCGACAACATGGAAGATTTGAAGAAACATGGCGTGGAAGTGTTGGTATCACAGCACCGACAAACCGGAAAAACTGTCTTGCTTTGCGGAAAAAGAGCTGTTGAATTTTACGTTGTTGTCCGACGTAAATCATCAGATCTCACAAGCCTTCAGCGTGTTGGGCAAAAAGACATTCATGGGAAAAACCTACGACAGCATTCACCGTATCAGCTTTTGATTGGTGAAGATGGTAAAGTGGCGCATGTGTTTGATGATTTCAAAACCAACTATCACCACGATATCGTACTGAACTATCTGAAAAGCGACTGATAGCGAATCAGGTATCCACCAGCACTGTTAAGGTGTCGGTGTTTTTACGTTATCCTGATTCATACTGCGCGCAACATTGTGCTTGCTGTTTTTGCACGGCGCGTTTTTATGCTGCACTTTCCCAGATTCCACTTTGCATGCTCCCTCCGCGCTGGTTAAGATAGGCGCTAATCGCTTTTACCGTGCAGTCGAGCAAGGTCCCACTCATGATCTTCAATTGGTTAAGTGCTGAACGTCATCGCATTACCGCTCTGGCAGATAAGACGTTTCTGCGTGGATTCAGAATAAAGAAAACCCTGACTGCGTTGCTATTCGGCGCAATGCTGGGCGGAATTGTGGCGCCCGTCATTGCGGATATACAGAATCAGCTTCCTGATATGGGAAGCACAGCAGGCGGTACGCTTAGTATCAATCAAGAAATTGCCATGGGTGATTTCTACCTACGGCAAATGCGCGGCGGTGCAGCGCTGATTGACGATCCGCTGCTGGTACAATACATCAATCAACTGGGCCAGCGGTTAGTAAAAAGCGCCAACTCAATACGCACGCCTTTTCACTTCTTCATCATTCGCAACGATGAGCTGAACGCCTTTGCTTTCTTCGGTGGCAATGTGGTCATCCATTCTGCCTTGTTCCGCTACGCGGAAAACGAAAGCGAACTAGCCTCGGTGCTGGCGCATGAAATCTCGCACGTCACCCAACGCCATCTGGCGCGCGCCATGGAATCACAACAGCGCAGCGCCCCACTTACCTGGGTGGGGGCATTGGGTTCCATTCTGCTCGCCATGGCCAATCCTCAGGTGGGAATAGCAGCCCTGAGCGGGACGTTGGCCGGCGCGCAGCAGGGAATTATCAGTTTTACGCAGTCCAACGAACAGGAAGCTGATCGTATTGGCCTGCAAGTATTGCAGCGAGCCGGGTTTGATCCGCAGGCTATGCCTAACTTCATACAAAAATTAGCCGATCAATCACGCTATGCCACCAAACCTCCGAAAATGCTGCTGACACACCCGTTGCCGGAAAGTCGCTTGACCGATGCTCGCAACCGCGCCAACCAGATGCGTCCTGCACCCACCCAATCCTCGCAGGATTTTCTGTTTGCCAAGACGCGCGCATTGACGATGTACAGCACCGCATATAAGGCTGCCGCAGATGAAACCATTGATAACTTGCTAAAAGGCAATGTGCGCGAGCAGCTTGCCGCACAGTACGGAAAAGCGGTGCGCGCTTATGAAGAGAAGAAATATGACGATGCTCGCGCAGTGCTTCAGCCACTGCTGGATAAAACCCCGGACAGCTCCTGGTTTCTCGATCTGATGACGGATATAGATCTGGCGCAAAACAAAGCCGTGCAGGCCATCGCACGCTTACAAAAAGCACCGGGTGCCCAGATCAATCCGGAACTGCAATTGAACCTGGCTAACGCCTATGTCACTGGTGGTCAGGCCGCCGCAGCTAGCAGCCTGCTCTATCGTTATACCTACACCAATCCGGGCGATCCCAATGGTTGGTTACTGCTGGCACAGGCCTCCGCCTCACAGGGCATGCGTGCCGAAGAGCTTGCCGCGCGCGGAGAGGAGCTGGCGTTATCCGGAAAACTGGATCAGGCCATCGGGCTGTTTAGCAATGCCAGCTCGCTGAGTAAACTCGGCAGTTTGGAGCAGGCGCGCTATGATGCCCGCATTGACCAGTTACGCCAGTTACAACAACGCTTCCGTCAGTTTAAAAAATCTTGATAAACAGCAAGGAACAGCCCATGTCGCATGATATCGTTATTTATCATAACCCGCACGCACTGCTCCAAGAGCCATGAAACGCTGGCGTTGTTGCAGCAACGCTGCGTCACACCTGGTGCTCTATCTGGATACGCCATCGGATGCCGTATAGATTCCGCTAACTGTTATCACAGTTAGGCTTTTAGCAGCACACGTAAATTAATGCGCTAGAAAGAAGACCTGTGCCGCGAATTAAATCTATCGGATACGACGTTAACTAAAACACAGCTGATTGCTGCACTGGTTGAACATCCCAAGCTGATTAAGCGCCATATTGTAGTCAACGGAGAGCGGGCACGTATCGGCCGCCTGCCTAGAGAAAGTGCTCGCGCTGGTATAACCCCATGATCTTTTTGACAAATGGACGCGTTTTCTCCCTGGTAAAAACTGGCAAAGGTTTCGCCATGTTCAATTCGGCGGGAAAACGAACTGAGTTTACCACAGAAAGTGAGCCCTGTTGATAAGTCGCCAACAGATCTTTTCTTTCCCGTTGATCCGCGCTGTGGAGGAATCGATCTGGAATATCACGTCACCAGGTTTGCAAAAATCTTTGGTTTTTAGGAACCAGCGTGGCGGAACGAAAGGAGCTGTATTCCCTCCTGTGCAGGCTTTCATCTATAGTATTCATGCCAAAAGGGGCAAACGCTATCGTGTATTGCCGCCCGCTGTAACCCTCTAGCTGTTTTTAACGTGACGACGACGCGCAAAGTGGCCACTTCAGCAAGTTTTGTTGGTATCAACGTTACCATAGAGAAAGGTCGATTCATTTTTCAACATCAATGCGGCAAGGTCTGGCGGTTCTATTCACGCCAACGCTTATCGTTCATGCAATGCGCGGTAATAGATGGCTTTTGTTTCGTCAGAGGCCCGGCTGCGATACTCCCAGGCCTTGCAGTTGGTTGGACCGGGTGCTATCCTACGGCACACTGACGCCGTATTGATAAAAATACCCGACGATTATAACATCCATAATCGTCACCCAGCGCGCACGCTTGCTAATAATAGTCAGTGGCCTGTTGGATGTTTTTGGGAACGGAAACGCCAAACTCATAGACAAAACCCAATACCGAAAGGGCATGAGGATCCTGACGATTTAGCCAAATCGGTGAGAGTGGTCAGCGCAGTATATTATCTTATTTTTTTGTTTCCTGGGATAACATCATCCCCGGAAATCAGGGCAATGCCAAATCTATGACGCTCGGCGAGGTCTCCTCGGCATTATCTTCAGCATCCAGCACCACTTCTTCGCTTCTGAAGCGGTTGATCAGCACGAACAGCAGGCTCAGCGCAATACACATCACGGTGGCTAATACCATGCCTTTCAGTTCAGCAGCACCCAAATGTACTTTCGCGTCGCTCACCCGATGAGACGCTGGCGGTTAACGTCGTGCCCGCCGTAGGTGTTAACGCGATCAGGCGACACGCACGTTTGACGAAGCGCTGTACAGCATCAGTGGTATTACCCAAGCTAATACACTCGGGGACGCAGGACGCGGTGATTAAACGTGGGTTTGGTGACAAACCGTGATGGATCGCTGTTTCGCGATAGCATTCGTTCGATTAAAGTACGCTATACTCATCTTATTGCCATGTGGCAAATAGATAATGGGATGAAGCATGTCTGGCGCAAGCAATATCGTCCGTTTACGACCTCTGGAACGAGAGGATCTCAATTTTGTCCATCAGTTGGATAACAACGCCAGCGTGATGCGTTATTGGTTTGAAGAGCCCTATGAAGCCTTTGTGGAACTGTGCGATCTCTACGCCAAGCACATTCACGACCAAAGCGAGCGGCGCTTTATCATCGAGTTTGAAAAAAATCGGGTAGGTCTGGTTGAGCTGGTGGAAATCAATCATATCCATCGCCGCGCAGAATTCCAGATTATTATCGATCCGGACTATCAGGGGCGTGGCTACGCCAGTGCCGCCGCCAAGCTGGCGATGGATTACGGATTTTCCGTGCTGAACCTGTACAAGCTATACCTGATTGTGGATAAAGAAAACACCAAGGCTATCCACATTTATGCCAAGCTGGGCTTTGAAGTTGAAGCTGAATTGCGCCACGAGTTTTTCATCAACGGCGAATACCGTAATACCATTCGCATGTGTGTTTTTCAGCACCAGTATATGGAACGGTATAAAGCGAACTCGATGGCAGATAAACTTTCATCGGAAGCGGATATTACACGCTAACAGCGTGACTTATCTAAACCTTAGATGTTAAAACTGATGTTCCTAATTTAGGATCATCAGCTATCATATTCGCAATAATAATATGATTTTTATATAGTTTTAACAGAAATAACACACGGAATCTTCATTCCCTTCTTATCTTACAGCACATCCCATTGGGGCTACTTTAGCTTTGAATCGGGGAAGTAACATATTACTGCTCAAAAAACGGCTCATTCATTCAATAACCTAATACATCATCAAACGTAATACTCACGTTTGATGTAAGTACCGATAAGCCTATCGTGCATTTCGGATTACGATTGAGGCGTTTCAATCGGTTGCACAGCGTGCAG
>JBPETC010000060.1:0-11715 GCA_051710325.1 Symbiopectobacterium sp. | reverse complement strand
ACTGGGGCGGATTCACGTTTAAACTCTGCACTGAAATTTCTTTTTTTTCATTTGGGGCACCTGTGTTGTCCTGAGGTGAGTATATCACCTCTGTTTAAGTGGCATAAATTCAGTGTGTCACTACACTATCAGGTGGTTTTGTGCTATCATTTTTCGCCTTCTGAACTCGGGTTGATGCATTAACAGATGGATAGCGGCTACATGAGTGACCTTGCCAGAGAAATAACACCGGTCAATATCGAAGATGAGTTGAAAAACTCCTATCTGGACTATGCCATGTCCGTTATTGTCGGGCGTGCGCTGCCTGATGTTCGTGACGGCTTGAAACCCGTGCACCGCCGCGTGCTGTATGCGATGAGCGTGCTGGGAAATGACTGGAACAAACCCTATAAAAAATCGGCCCGTGTGGTCGGCGACGTTATTGGTAAATACCACCCGCACGGTGATTCCGCCGTGTATGAAACCATCGTGCGCATGGCGCAACCTTTCTCCCTGCGCTACATGCTGGTGGATGGTCAGGGCAACTTCGGGTCGATAGATGGCGACTCGGCGGCGGCCATGCGTTATACCGAAATTCGCATGTCGAAAATCGCCCACGAGCTTCTGTCGGATATGGAAAAAGAGACGGTCGATTTTGTGCCCAACTACGATGGTACAGAACAGATCCCTGATGTAATGCCGACGCGTATTCCTAACCTTTTGGTGAACGGTTCTTCCGGTATTGCCGTTGGGATGGCGACCAATATCCCACCCCACAACCTAACGGAAGTGATCGACGGCTGCCTGGCGTATATCGACGATGAAAACATTAGCCTGGAATGGTTGATGGCGCATATCAAAGGGCCGGATTTCCCGAGCGCAGCGATCATCAACGGCCGGTGCGGTATTGAAGAAGCATACCGCACCGGTCGCGGAAAAATTTACATCCGCGCACGCGCCAAAGTGGAAGTGGACGACAAAAATGATCATGAGACCATTATCGTGCACGAGATTCCCTATCAGGTAAACAAAGCGCGTGTGATTGAAAAAATCGCCGAGCTGGTGAAAGAGAAACGCGTTGAAGGCATCAGCGCATTGCGCGATGAGTCCGATAAAGACGGCATGCGTATCGTGATTGAGATCAAACGCGATGCTGTGGGTGAAGTGGTACTGAATAATCTCTACTCGCTGACTCAGCTTCAGGTCTCGTTTGGTATCAACATGGTGGCACTGCATCATGGCCAGCCGAAGATCATGCCGCTCAAGGAGATTCTGGTTGCATTTGTTCGTCACCGTCGTGAAGTGGTGACGCGCAGAACCATTTTTGAACTGCGCAAAGCGCGCGAGCGTGCCCATATTTTAGAAGGCCTGGCGGTTGCGTTGGTAAATATTGATTCGATCATTGAAGCGATTCGTAATGCACCAACGCCGGCAGAAGCCAAGGCGGCATTGATTGCTCAAGCCTGGGTGCTGGGCAACGTTGCAGCAATGCTGGAGCGTGTTAATAATGATGCTGCGCGTCCTGACTGGCTGGAGCCGAAATTTGGGATTCGCGACGGTAAATACCACCTGACTGCGCAGCAGGCTCAGGCGATTCTGGATCTGCGGTTGCAAAAACTGACTGGTCTGGAACACGAAAAGCTGCTGGATGAATACAAAGAGTTACTGTTGCAGATCGCTGCACTGCTGCGCGTTCTGACCAGCCCTGAGCGTTTAATGGAAGTCATTCGTGAAGAGCTGGAGGCCATAAAGGCACAGTACAGCGATGCGCGTCGCACGGAAATCACGGCCAACAGCGCTGACATCAATATCGAAGCGCTGATCAATCAAGAAGATGTTGTGGTTACGCTTTCCCATCAGGGTTATGTCAAATACCAACCTCTGAGCGACTATGAAGCGCAACATCGTGGGGGAAAAGGTAAGTCAGCGGCACGTATCAAGGAAGAAGATTTTATCGACCGTCTGCTGGTGGCTAACACCCATGATACGATTCTCTGCTTCTCCAGCCGTGGCCGTCTCTACTGGCTGAAAGTGTACCAACTTCCGGAAGCAAATCGCGGTACGAGTGGGCGTCCTATCGTCAATCTGTTGCCGTTGGAATCGGAAGAGCACATTACTGCCATTCTGCCAGTGCGTGAATACGAAGAAGGCCAAAACGTGCTTATGGCGACCACCAGCGGCACGGTGAAGAAAACTACGTTGACCGAGTTTAGCAATCCACGTTCGAAAGGGATTATCGCCGTTAACCTCAATGAGGGCGACGAGCTGATCGGCGTTGATTTGACGGACGGTGAGAACGAAGTGATGCTGTTCTCTGCGGAAGGCAAGGTGGTGCGTTTCTCCGAAGCGGAAGTACGTGCTATGGGACGTAGCGCTACCGGTGTCCGTGGTATCAACCTTCAGGGTGACGATCGCGTGGTGTCTCTGATCGTGCCGCGCGGTACAGGTGATATCCTTACGGTCACGCAAAACGGCTTCGGTAAGCGTACTTCGGTGAGTGAATACCCGACCAAGTCTCGTGCAACCAAAGGCGTTATCTCTATCAAAGTGAGCGAGCGTAACGGTAAGGTTGTTGGTGCGGTGCAGGTCGATGAGCTGGATCAGATTATAATGATCACGGATGCCGGTACGCTGGTGCGAACTCGTGTCTCTGAGGTCAATATCGTAGGCCGTAACACCCAGGGGGTGACGCTTATCCGCACCGAGGAAGGCGAAAACGTGGTCGGGCTGCAGCGTGTTGCTGAGCCGGTCGAAGACGAAGAGCTCGACAGAGTGGCAACCGCGCCGGGTGAAATTGCTGAAGAAGAAGACGGAATTGATGGTGTTGAAACTGATGATGATTGGACTGACGACGAATAATTGCGCGCTAACACCGATGAAACAGAAGCCAGCCACCTCATATGTTGGCTTTTTATGCGCTCTCGGTACTATATCGACAACCCTTTCCCCTTCAACTATTTACCTACTTGATGGAATAAATTTGAAATACCTCGCTTCATTTCACAATTTCACACGACGCTGAAAATTTCCCGCTACGTGTTCAGGGTGCTGACGATTATGGATGCTGAGTGCGCTGATTTCCATCTTCTATTTCAGCAAAGTACTCAACGATAAAGTGGCTGAGCTACTACGCATGGAATATAACCAGAGCTACGATGAGTCGCAGGAATATATTCGTTGCACCACGGACATCGTGCGGGAGTTACGCTATGTGGCCGTCAAGTCATGTCAACATGGCGCCCGCGCACGGCTACGCCGTCTTCCGCCAATGCCCTGCGTACACCGCCGCTGCTTTCGCTCTATCCCTTAACCACAGGTGCAGATTGGCAAGGCTATCTATCAGATCCAAAAAGGGCAGTTGGATGTCGTCAGCGCTTTTTACTGATTGGCAGGATAACTTCTCCACGGTATACAATCTGAATCAGGTGTTTTTATCGATGATGCCTGGCAGTGCATGATGGATTTTGGTATCTGTAATCAGGCGCTGGATCTCGATAATTTGTTGCAGAACCTGCAAGAAGGGTTTGCCGATAAAAACATGCGACGCAGGGCGAATGGCGCAATGAAATGGTGTATTGAATAACTCCGGCATTCGATCCCGATATCGGCTATCTGTACGCCATTACACCGATTTACAAAGTAGATCCTCTGGAAACCTTGATGGGCATCAAGCAAACCATTTGTCTGGATCATTTTGTTGCTGCAGGAAAATTTACGGTCGGTACCAAGTTGCTTGATCAGTTCAATCAGCCATTGCTGTAATTTACCGATAAAAAGCGTAACGACTCTATGACGTCCAGATACCTAACGATCGCACCTATTTTGGTTATGTGGACGGTTACGACGAAATTATCCTGAAGAAAGTTACCGTTCGCTAACCACCTTTAATATCGTCTATTTTATGCCGTTCAGCCTGCTGCTCTTGCAGCTAAACGCGCTGATTATCAAAATCGTGTTGTTAAACCTGCTCTCTGCACTGGTGCTATTTATTCTCGCCTGGACGTTCGAACGCAAGATGTTTCTCTGCCCGCTCAGATTAACGCCTTTCAACTGGAAAAGAACGAGCAGTTTAACCGTAAAATCGTGGCCTCTGCGCCTGTAGAAATCTGTATTTTACGAATCAGCGATTACACTAACCTGCTTAGCAACGAACTAGCGCATAACTACATGAATTTTTTAATAAATGAAGACAGGCTCAAGTTCACGCGAATTATCTGTGAACAGCAATCAAAATATGTCGATTTGGTTACCAGCCGGAACCATCACCTGCAAATCAGTTTCGTTCATTCGCGCTATCGTAATGAAAATTTGGCTATTTTCGTGCTCTCCGATGTCAGCGCACGGGTGAAGATGGAAGAGTCTCTGCAAGAAATGGCCAATGCCGCTAAACAGGCGAGCCAGTCGAAATCGATATTTTTGGCCATAGGTCAGCTATGAACTGCGCACGCCGCTATACGGGATTATTCGTAATCTGGATTTGCTCCGTACCAAAAGCCTGTCCAAAGATGCTAATCGATTGGCGGCGGCGATGCAGAATTACTCGGCACTGCTGCTCAAAATCATCAGCGATATTCTAGACTTTTTCAAAATAGAGTCGGAACAGCTTAAAATCGAACCCGCTATTTTTACCCCACAGGAAGTGCTTAGTAACATCAGCAGCAACTATCTGCCGCTGGTGGTGCGAAAAATCTGACGTTCTACTGCTTTATCGATCCGTCTGTGCCGGCAACGTTGTCGGGAAATCCGGTACTTTTGCAGCAGGTGCTCTCTAGTCTGGTGAGTAATGCGATTAAATTTACCGATACCGGCTGCATCATCTTTCAGGTGTGTTGCACCGATAGATATCTCGAATTTTGAGTACGAGATACTGGAGTGGGGATTAATTTTCGCGAGGCGGCTCAAGCTGTTCGATTCCTTTTTCCAGGCGGGTAGCGGCGTTCGGCGCCATTTTCAAGGGACCGGGTTTGGAGTTATTAGCCATATGTGAAAAGTTGATGAACCTGATGGATGGCGATATGTCACTGATATCGGAACCCAGGCTGGGCAGTCAGTTTGGCATTCGTATTCCGCTCTATCAGGCTCATTACGATGTCCCGACGGTCAGTAATGCGGCTCAGACAGAAAACATGCTTGGCTGAGGATGCGTAATACCAGCCTTGAGCACAACGCGCTCAGTTTGCTACAACAATATGGTCTCTCTGCGGCCCGTTATTCTGACCAAACTGTTCATGAGGACGATATCGTCATCAGTGATTACCGCAGGCTATGCCGCCGCTTTCTCGATGGGGCGTGTTGTTTAGTCACGTGCACATCGGCAGCGCGCAGGAGAGTGAGGCAAGGAGCTGTGGATCATCAGCACAGCTGTATTGCCAGATTTTCCGGCGCTGCTGGAACGCCTGTGCTGCAACAAAGATGGAGAAGAGGAAACGGCCGTGCCGAGTACACGTGCCTAAACGCACTATAACATGGTGGATAATAGCGATATATTGATTCTTGTGGTAGACGATCATCCGATCAACCGTCGTTTGCTCGCCGATCAGCTTGGATCGCTGGGTTATCAGGTTATTACCGCTAATGACGGCGTGGATGCGTTAAGCACGCTGGCAAAGCCAACGGCTGATATTGTGCTGACCGATGTCAACATGCCAATATGGATGACTATAGGTTGACGCATACTCTGCGTGCGCAATGTTGGAAAGCGCCCGTGATTGGCGTCACCGCCAATGCGCGCGCGGAAGAACGACGACGTTGTTTGTTGGCGGGGATGGATAACTGTTTATCGAAACCGGTTACGCTGGATGTACTGCAACAGTCTTTTTCGCAGTATAGTCTTCAAGTGCGTGAACAGTGTATTTTTTCAACAGGAAAAGGTTAACACCAGTCGCAGTTCCTGCATTAATCTGAATAGCGGAGGATCTCCTACAGAAAGAAAGCGTTACGCCTGAAAGAGATTCCCGCTCTCGCGTGAATGACAGAGGGGTTGATGGAATGACCGTTATAGGGAGCTTATTAGCCTATGGGAATTTTTGTGCATTCTCTCCAGACTCGTCTTCGTTGATGGAAGAAAGGTATTCAGCAAGATAATATCGTTATCAACACCCAGCTTGATCATGGCAGATTTTTCTAGCTACTGATGGTTTTAATGCTGCGGTTCAGCTTTTTAGCAATTTCTGTCACCAGAAAGCCTTCTGTAAACAGGCGAAGAACTTCGCTCTCTGTCAGTGACAGGCGCTTGTCGCCGTTAACCGCTGGCGCTGATTTTTCCAGCACCTTGGCAACGCTATCCCGGGTAAATTTTGCCCTTTTGCAAGGCAGCCAGCGCTTTGGGCAAATCGCTCGGTGCCCTTGCTTCAATACAATACCTTCGATATCAATCTCCAACACCGCGCTTAAAATGGTGAGGTTCTTGTTCATTGTCAGCACAATAATCGCCAGATGGGGAAATGGCGTTTGATGTATTTTATAAGCGTAATGTGCCATTACCGTATTTATCGCCGGGCATGGATAAATCGGTAATTAAAACGTTGGCATCCAGTTTCGGCAGGTGATTGATCAGCGATGTTGAGTCTTCAAACTCGCTCACCACGTTAACCCACTCAATTTGTTCAAGCTATTTTTTAATGCTAAAAAGGACAATCGGATGCTCGTCAACGATAATTACATTTAATTATTCATCTTTTTATTGACTCGTCTTTGTTGGCCATTAGGCTGCAATAATATACGGAAAACTTCGTCGATCTCATCAATATCGTATATTTGATTTCTTCTCTCGCCTGTTCGGTAATATGCCGCTCAAGTTATTCATACAATTGTTTGCCTGTGTGCAAATTTAGCATGGCAAATACATCCTTAAGTCGATGCGCCGTTTATGCTAGCGTTGAAAAGTCGCCTATTTCTGCATCAGTATACAGTTTGACAATGTCGTCGGGTACCGTTTCAACGAACAGCGAAAAATAGTCGCTGGCTTTTAGTTGCCGGGCGTATTCTTGAATACCCATAATATCCATTGTCGCAGCATCCTGCATAGTGATCTTAAATTGTTGCTCAATAAATGTCAATAAAGCATCTTTTGTCATATTCGCGCTGCGCCAATTGTATTTTTTAAGGTGATGCGCAGCGTAAAATAGTAGTCATTATACAAGCGCAGATTGCGTATGGGAGAGAAGCTCTCGCATTCATCAAACGCGTTTGACTGTTGTGTAGCATTTCCATGCGCCGTGCTTCGTCAATCGCGGTGATATAGCTGCCGCGAAACTGTGCGGAAATGTCTTTCAGTATCTGCGTGGAAATCATGCTCAAGCTGTTATCTACACCGTTGAGGTAGTAGATGGAGTAGATATTGCTTTCGACACCCCACAGGATATCGAGACAACGTGAAATCTTGCGCACCGCGCTCAGCGTTGATTTATCGTGCTGACCGAAGATGAGCGCATCGATTTTTTGCCGTTTTCCACATATAACACATCTGGTAGCAGACTGATGGCATTGACGCTATTTTTCCCGCTCACGGCAGCGTCGTTGTTCAGATTGCTATAGATTTGGTAAGTGAAAAAGCGGTAGGTATCAATACGCTTTTGCATCCAAAGTGCGAGGGTGTTGAGCGTAGACTTCTTCTCTGCCAAGCAGTTGTGTTCACGATATTGTAGCTCAGCGTGCCGGTTGTCAGCAGTAGCAACAGGGCGAACAAGGTGTTATGGCCCTGATTGCAGGTTACTCCATCGGTGGTAGTCATGTGCTGCACATGATGTGCGATCTGACCATTGCCGCAGAAAATGCAACTTTCGGGCAAACCTGTCCGCGCGTCGACTCCTGTTCCGCCAACACGATTCAGCTCAAGCGCTAGATATGGGACTGGTCAACACCGTTGCGCCGTTGGCTTTCCTGGAGGAGAAAGAAACGGTGCGCTGGTGTCACGAAATGATACAAAATAGCCAGATGGCGCTGAGCTGCCTGAAAGCGGCACTTAATGCCGATTGCGACGGTCAGGCAGGGTTTCAGGAACTGGCTGGCAACGGCGACCATGTTGTTCTACATGACGGAGGAAGGGCAGAGAGGCCGTAACACCTTCAACGAGAAACGTCAGCCAGACTTCGGAAAATTTAAGCGTAATCCATAATGCGTAGCGCGTCGGTTTATCGCTATAGCGTTCCGATGGACACAGGCGTGGTATTGCGCAATCAGCGCCTAAGAACCCGCGAGGGGTTGATTCTGAACCTGAGCGATGTCGCGCACCAAGGCTTGGGCGAAGTCACACCGTTGCCGGAATTCACTCAGGAAACGCTGCCGAAAGCGCAGACTGCCCTGTATACTGCACTGGCACAGTGGCAAACGGAGAGACGTTCCTGATAACGCCAGATTGCCACCGTCGGTGGCCTTTTGGCTAAGCTGTGCGCTTGCCGAGTGCGACGCGCGCTTTCCGCAGGATACTTGATTACCTCAAAGTGCCGTTGTGAACGGCGATCCGGATGAGCTGTTTGCGCTGCTGAAAAGCATGCCAGGTGACAAAGTAGCGAAATCAAGGTAGTGCTATACGAAGCGGTGCGTGACAGCATGATAGTCAACGTGCTGCTGGAAGTGCTGCCGGATTTGACGCTGCGTCTGGATGCCAACCGCAGTTAGACGCGCGTCAAAGCCGATGGCTTTGAGCGCTATATGGCACCGGAACTGCGTTCACGCATTGTGTTTCTTGAAGAACCGTGCAAAACTCGTGAAGAATTCTACGCCTTTATCCGTGACACCGGTATTGATATGGCCTGGGATGAGAGCGTGCGTGAGACGGATTTTTGCGTGCAGGCCGAACCCAGGCGTAAGCATGATTATCATCAAGCTGACACTGGTTGGCAGCCTGGCGCTCTGCGAGAAATTGGTGAGCGTGGCGCATCAGGCCGGTTTGACGTCTGTAATCAGTTCCAGCATTGGGTCGAGTTTGGGGCTGACGCAATTGGCACGCATCGCCCAGCGGCTGATGCCAAACGTTGTTATCGGTCTGGATACGCTAGATCTGATGCAGGGGCATGTTATGCGCGCCTGGACGGACAGTGTACTGCCGCTGCAATCGTTAGAATCACTCGATAAGGTATGGCAGGCATAACGGACTAGCCATGGCGATATTGAGCAGCGCGTAACCCGCAGGCGTTGGCGCCGATGGTGAAAGCGCAGTCATGGAACTGGCAACGGCTGGCATCGCATTGCGCTGCCCTTGCCGTCTATTTTTCCAGGCAAGGAGTCAATCCTGACGATATCGTGGCACTGCGTGGGAAAAACAGCGCTGCGATTCTATTCAGATATCTGGCGTTACTGCAATGCGGCGCGCGGGTGTTTCCGCTGAACCCGCAATTGTTAGCGGTGCTGCTGTTTACGCTGCTACCCCTTCTTGGGGTGGTGCATTTTCTTTCTGTCGCACCGCCAGCCGCTGACTTTCCGGTGTCATACAATCCGCTTAATTATCCCGATAATGTTGCAGATGAGACGCCGTCAGAGCGACAATCCCTGAATGGCAGGTTTCACGCATTGCCATACTGACGATGGACTACGGTTCAAGCAGACTGCCGTAGGCGGTGGCTCATGCTTTCTCTGCCTCTAATTGCCAGTGCGCAATGTGTGATTTAACTGATGGCCTTTACGGCTCAGGACAATTGGCTGCTGTCGTTTCCCTTGTTTCACGTATCCGGGCAGGGCATTCTCTGATGTTGGTTGACGGCGGGGCACGACTGGTGATGCGCAGTGCGCAACCGTTGGAGCATGCGTTTTAGGATTATTCGTATGCTTTACTGGTGCCGACGTAGTTGTGGCGTTTATTGGCACAAGGCTCTTTGCCTGATTCGTTAAGCGCAGTATTGCTCGGCGGTGCGGCGATTCAAATAGAACTAACTCAGCAAGCCGAGGCGAAAGGCATTCGTTGCTAGTGCGGTTATGGTATGACTCAAATGGCCTCTACGGTCTGTGCCAAGCGGGCCGATGGTCAAGCTGGCGTCGGCCTTCCTTTGCTGGCGCGAGAAATACACGTGCAGGACTGGGAGATTCTGCTGCGCGGTGACAGCGCGGCCGCAGGGTACTGGCGGGACGGTGCGTTATTATCGCTCACGGGACAGTGACGGCTGGTTTCATACACGCGACAGCGGCGTATATTCCAACACCATGAGTGGCACATGCTGGGATGGTTGGATAATCAGTTTTTCAGCAGCGGTGAAGGTATTCAACCGGAAAATATTGAAGCGCTGCTACTAGCGCATCCGAATGTACAACAGGCTTGCGTGGTGCCGGTGCAGATGCCGAATTCAGTCAGCGCCCGGTGGCCGTAATTGAGGTCTCACCTGAGGTGTCGCTTGCTGCTATTCGCGACTGACTCACACCGTAGTTGGGGCTTTTAACATCCGGTCACCTACTACGCATTGCAGTCTGAATTACACCGTGGTGGCAACAAAATTTGCGGGTAAAGGGTGCAAAACCTGGGCGGAAAAATCTGCCGCAATGGCACGAATTAAGCGGCTTTTTTACGTTTTTGTTGATGATATTAATGCAATTTTGCTGCTGGTCACCAGGACTGATTCAGGTTAAATCCTTCAGATGCAAAGTCTTGGTAGCGTTTAATGATCGATTTAAGGATAAATACAATGAAAAAGATTGCGATTGCCCTGTCAAGCAGCTTGCTGCTGGCAACAGCGACGGCTCAGGCTATCAGCCTCTCCGGGGAAACTGGCGATGACTATGCGGGTGCGAGCGCGGGCTTTGGTCTGGTCGTTCCTGGTCTCGTCGCTAACGTCAGTTACGGTCATAGTAAAGGCAATAATGACGTGTACGGTTTCAGCTTGGGCTATACGCTGCCGCTGGGTGCGGCATCACTGATTGTGGGCGGCAAAGCGCTTTATTTGAACCAGCAACACGCGACAGACGGTTATGGTGTGGCGCTGGGCGGTGGGTTGCAGTTCCCGATCAACCGCTATTTCTCTTTTTATGGTGAAGGGTATTATGCGCCGGACGCGTTCTCCAGTCATATCGATCACTATGTAGAAGCAAAAGGTGGCGTGCGCTGGCAGGTGTTACCTTTACTTAATCTAGATCTTAGCTACCGTTATATCAATATCCGTGGCGAAAGCAGACGCTCTGATAACAAAATGGCCGATACGTTCTGCTTGGGCGCAGGCTTTAATTTCTAAGTCAACTCGTAACGTCATAAAAAATGGGTGTTCGCAGAGCAGCACTCATTTTGTTGGACGTTAGTTAGCCCTGATGGAATCGGCGATCATCCCACCGTTGGCAGCCAGCCACTCGCCATAGCGCACTGGATGGCAATAATGTCGATACCGCATAAAAACACCAGCAGTAGTGCCGGTCGGTGTACCGCCCGGCGTCAATGCATCAACCCCTGGTGCTAACGCCAGCATCGCGAGTGCAATGGCGGCATAATCCAGCACCATATAAATCCTTGCGGTTAGAATAGCGCAAAAATCAGCGGCGGCATAAACGTCAGTGCACCCGTTTGTAGTCGTCTACGCGCCGTATTCTTGCGTTTGAACAAATCGGCAAGATAGCAAACAGACCAGTTTCACGCCAAGGAAGGAGGTCACCAGTGCCAGATCGGCAAAAAGATGGACCGCAACTTCTACGTGGATGATAACGCCACGCCGTGGAGCGAAGCATTTGATCGTCACGGCTCGCAATTGGTGCTGGGGCTGGTGTGGGCCATTGGTATGGCCTGGCTAGATCTGCGTTTCCTGTGGTGGCTATCGCCGATTG
>JBPETC010000059.1:0-11820 GCA_051710325.1 Symbiopectobacterium sp. | reverse complement strand
AGGTGCGTTTACATGATTGACAACGGTAACGGCTGATGGGCACTTCTGCCATAACTGTGTTTTTTTACAGAGACTGTCTGTTCACAAAACGAACATCTTACATCAACTGTAGCCACTGTATCTCCACCTCCAAAACAGGAGGGTTTATACTGTGATTAATTTATTGGATGATTGAGCGAATTGTCCAACACGCGAGGTGAGCGGTTTCAGGCAATGAAAAAACTGACGTATTTCCTCTTCACAGTGGCGCAACCCAGCCTGATGGCTGATGGTTGTAGGAAGTTTGAAATAGAAACGGAAACTATCGGATATCATGTCTCGCAAACACAATACGCTGTCGGCGCTGGGCAGCGCATAAAACGTAGTGTTGCCTTCCGCACAGTTGAAATACCGCGCGTAGTCAGCCAGCGTCCGCAATCCTAACTTGTACCAGGTGGATGTTGCTATTCTGGTAAGCCAATAAACATTCCGTTGCAACCCATTAATAGAATTAGAGATAGTAAAACGTTTTACCGAGGTGGAATTTTCACAATTCTTGTGACATATCACTGCTCGAAAACCGCTTCACTCTTATCGTTCATGGGAATATATTTTATAATAGCCGCCTTTTTTACTGAACAGCAATCCAGAACAACTATTCCGCGCAAAAAAAACACCGTTGTAATCGTATGTGTGGGGAAATGCCGCTGTGTTTGTGGAACCCGTGCGTTTTTGTAGAGCCGATGGGTTTTATGGAGCCTGCGTTTTGCTCTCACTGTGACGATGCGAGCTGGTCGGTGCTCTCAGACGTGGTTGTTGTAGGTGTGATTGTATCTCATTGAGATGGTTTCTAGCGTGATTACTCAAAAGGGCATCGTAATGCGTACTGAATATTGTGGACAACTAAACGCGTCCCATGTGGGCCAGGAAGTGACATTGTGTGGTTGGGTTAACCGTCGTCGCGATCTGGGTGGTTTGATTTTTATCGATATGCGTGACCGCGACGGCGTGGTCCAGGTGTTTTTCGACCCAGATCGGCAAGATGCTTTCACTTTGGCGTCAGAACTGCGTAACGAATTCTGCATTCAAGTGACCGGCGTGGTGCGTGCGCGTCCTGAAAGCCAGGTGAATAAAGATATGTCTACTGGCGAAGTGGAAGTGTTTGCGACCGCTCTGATTATTATCAATAGCTCAGAGCCGCTGCCGCTGGACGCCAATCAAACCAACACCGAAGAAGCGCGTTTAAAATACCGCTATATTGATTTGCGCCGCCCTGAAATGGCGATGCGGTTAAAAACTCGTGCGCATATTACCAGTTTTGTGCGTCGCTTTATGGACAGCCACGATTTTCTAGATATTGAAACGCCGATGCTGACCAAAGCCACACCGGAAGGGGCACGTGATTACCTAGTGCCAAGCAGGGTGCATAAGGGCAAATTTTATGCGCTACCGCAATCGCCGCAGTTATTCAAGCAATTGCTGATGATGTCCGGTTTCGACCGTTACTACCAGATTGTAAAATGCTTCCGTGATGAAGACCTTCGTGCGGATCGCCAGCCGGAATTTACCCAGATTGACGTCGAAACCTCCTTCATGACGGCACCGCAGGTGCGTGAAGTGATGGAAAAACTGGTGCGCGAACTGTGGCAAGAGATTTTGAGCGTCGATCTGGGTGATTTCCCGATCATGACGTTTGCTGAAGCCATGCGCCGTTTTGGCTCCGACAAACCTGACCTGCGTAATCCGCTGGAACTGGTGGATGTCGCCGATTTGCTTAAAACGATCGACTTTAAAGTGTTTTCCGGCCGGGCGAACAATGCTAAAGACCGTGTAGCGGTGATTCGCGTACCGGGCGGTGCGCAATTGAGCCGCAAACAGATTGATGAATACGGCAAATTTATCGAGATCTACGGTGCCAATGGTCTCTCTTACATCAAAGTAAACGAGAAGGCGAAAGGGCTCGAAGGCATTTCCAGTCCGGTGGCTAAATTTCTGAATGAAACGTTGCTGGCAGCGCTGTTGGAGCGCACGACAGCAGAAGACGGAGATGTTCTGTTCTTCGGTGCGGATAACGCGAAAGTGGTGACGGATGCATTGGGTGCGCTGCGTCTTAAACTGGGACGCGATCTCGGCCTGACCAATCTAGCAAGCTGGAAACCGCTGTGGGTCATTGACTTCCCGATGTTTGAAGACGATGGTGAAGGTGGGTTGGTCGCCATACATCACCCATTTACTTCACCGCGTGATATGACGCCTGAAGCCCTGGAAAGTAACCCGGTTTCCGCCATCGCTAACGCGTACGATATGGTACTTAACGGCTATGAAGTGGGTAGTGGCTCTGTGCGTATTAACAACAGCGCCATGCAACAGATCGTGTTCCGTATCCTGGGCATCAACAAGCAGGAACAGCGCGAAAAATTTGGCATCCTGTTAGATGCATTGAAATGCGGTACACCGCCGCATGCTGGTCTGGCGTTCGGTCTGGACCGTCTGGTGATGCTGTTGACCGGTACTGAAAACATTCGTGACGTGATCGCTTTCCCGAAAACCACCGCAGCAGCCTGTCTGATGACGGAAGCACCGAGTTACGCCAACCCGGTAGCCTTGGAAGAACTATCTATTACCGTGGTGAAGAAAGCAAAACCTATGCAGGATGTGGAGTAACAGCCGATGGATTATAAGCGTCCTGTTTCGGCCCTAATCGTTATTTATGCTCAGGATACCAGACGGGTGCTGATGCTTCAACATCGCAACGATCCCTATTTTTGGCAGTCGGTTACCGGCACGGCAGCCTTTAGGAAGGTGAAACTGTGGCGCTCACCGCGCAGCGCGAAGTGAAAGAAGAAGTTAACATCGATATTGCCGCTGAGGGATTATCACTGTTTGACTATCAGCGCTTTGTCGAATTTAAGCTCTTTGCTCATTTGAGATGTCGCTATGCCCTGGCATCACGCACAACATGAAACACTGGTTCTGTCTATCCTTGCAGAGTGAACGCGAGGTGATTCTCACCGAGCATCTTGCCTATTTCTCGTTAGCGGCAACTGAGGCGGCGCAACTGACCAAATCGTGTAGCAACCGGAAGGCAATTAAAGAATTTTTTATTTATCAGTCATTAAGAGGCTTTTTTCGGAGATTTTCATGGCAGGTCATAGTAAGTGGGCCAACACAAAACATCGTAAAGCGGCGCAGGATGCAAAACGTGGCAAAATCTTTACTAAAATTATTCGCGAACTGGTGACAGCGGCGCGTTTGTGCGGCGGTGATCCAGGCTCCAACCCGCGTCTGCGTGCGGCCATCGATAAAGCGCTCTCCAATAACATGACGCGCGATACCCTGAACCGTGCTATTGCGCGTGGTGTCGGTGGTGATGAAGACAACAACATGGAAACCATCATTTATGAAGGTTATGGTCCTGGTGGCACGGCTGTGATGGTGGAATGTCTGAGTGACAACCGCAACCGTACTGTATCTGAAGTACGCCATGCCTTTACTAAATGCGGTGGTAACCTAGGCACCGATGGTTCTGTTTCCTATCTGTTCACCAAAAAAGGCATTATCTCTTATTCGCCGGGCTTGGATGAAGATCAAGCGATGGACGCGGCGCTGGAAGCCGGTGCGGATGATGTCGTGACCTACGACGACGGCGCGATTGACGTCTTTACGCCGTGGGAAACCTTCGGTCAGGTGAAAGATGCACTGGATGCTGCTGGTCTGAAATCCGAATCCGCAGAAGTATCCATGATCCCGTCGACCAATGCTGACATGGATGCCGATACCGCACCAAAACTGATGCGTCTGATCGACATGCTGGAAGACTGTGATGATGTACAGGAAGTGTATCACAACGGTAAAATTTCCGATGAGGTAGCGGTAACACTGTAATGGTGTTTTAGCAGCTTGTGGTTAACGCGTCTACAGGGGGCGTGCGCTATGGCGCTAATTCTTGGCATCGACCCCGGTTCACGCGTTACCGGATATGGCATTATTCGACAGCAAGGGCGTCAGCTCATCTATATCGGCAGTGGCTGTATTCGCACCGGGGTGGACGATCTCCCTACGCGATTGAAGCTGATTTATGCTGGGGTGAGCGAGATAATCGCCCAGTTTCAGCCAGATTGTCTGGCGATTGAACAAGTTTTTATGGCCAAAAATGCGGATTCAGCCCTAAAACTGGGGCAGGCGCGCGGTGTGGCGCTTGTGGCGGGTGTCAATCAAGGGTTACCCATTTTTGAATACTCTGCCAGGCAAGTAAAACAGACGGTTGTCGGTACTGGCGCGGCAGAAAAAAGTCAGGTGCAGCATATGGTGCGTACCTTGCTGAAGCTGTCAGCGAATCCGCAGGCGGACGCCGCCGATGCGCTTGCCATCGCCATTGCGCACTGTCATTTGAGTCAAAATCTGACATATATCGGCCCAGATATAGGTTGAATTTAGTGCGCGGGCGACTGCGTTGAACATCAGGCTGGATATTCATCCAGCCTTTTTTATGTTATAAGCTAATAAAAATATTTTTACGTAACGAAAAGGAAGGTCAATGTGATTGGTCGTCTTAGAGGCATTATTCTGGAAAAACAACCGCCACAGGTGCTAATCGAAGTCAACGGGGTTGGCTACGAAGTCCACATGCCGATGACCTGCTTTTATGAACTGTCCGATTTGAAGCAAGAAGCGGTCATTTTCACCCAGTTTGTGGTGCGAGAAGATGCACAGTTATTGTTTGGTTTTAACAACAAGCAAGAACGTGCGTTATTTCGTGAGTTGATTAAAACCAACGGTGTTGGGCCGAAACTGGCGCTGGCAATCCTCTCAGGGATGTCTGCGCAGCAGTTCGTGAGCACCGTTGAACGAGAAAAGATCGCCACGTTGATCAAACTGCCGGGCGTTGGAAAGAAAACGGCAGAGCGGTTGGTAGTAGAAATGAAAGACCGCTTCAAAGGTATGAGCGGAGAGCTTTTTAATCCCGCTACCATTGATGTTCCTCTCAGCAGTTCAGCATCCACCGCAGCGCTAGAAGAAGATCCGGAAAGTGAAGCGGCTTCAGCGCTGGTGGCTTTGGGGTATAAACTGCAGGAAGCTAGCCGGATGGTATCAAAAATCGCGCGACGCGGTGCGGACTGTGAGACGCTGATCCGAGAAGCGTTGCGCGCGGCGCTGTAAGGGGATTAGCCATGATTGAAGCTGAGCGCCTGATCTCTGCGCAAGAAATGTTTGAAGAAGAGATTATTGACCGTGCGATCCGTCCGCGCATGCTGGCGGAATACGTCGGACAGCCTCAGGTACGCGAGCAAATGGAAATCTTTATTGAGGCGGCACGTAAACGTGGTGATGCACTGGATCACTTGCTGATTTTTGGTCCGCCCGGTTTAGGAAAAACCACGCTCGCCAATATCGTTGCTAATGAGATGGACGTGAACCTGCGCACTACATCAGGCCCGGTGTTGGAGAAGGCTGGCGAACTGGCCGCGCTGTTGACCAATCTTGAACCGCATGATGTGTTGTTTATCGATGAAATCCACCGATTATCACCCGTGGTGGAAGAGGTGCTCTATCCCGCGATGGAAGATTATCAACTGGATATCATGATTGGTGAGGGACCCGCTGCACGTTCGATTAAACTCGATCTTCCTCCGTTTACCCTGATTGGCGCGACGACTCGTGCTGGCTCTTTGACGTCACCACTGCGCGATCGTTTTGGCATTGTTCAACGACTCGAATTCTATAAGATCGAGGATTTACAGCATATTCTTGGCCGCAGTGCGGCATGCCTTGGACTGGATCTTACTGATGAGGGGGCGTTAGAAGTGGCTAGACGCTCTCGCGGCACGCCACGTATTGCCAACCGTTTGCTGCGACGAGTCCGTGATTACTCAGAGGTAAAATCGAGTGGAGCTATCAATGCCGAAACTGCGAGATTGGCGTTGGATATGCTAGCGGTAGATATGGAAGGCTTCGATTATATGGATCGCAAACTGCTGCTGGCTATCATCGATAAATTTACCGGTGGGCCGGTGGGTCTGGATAATCTGGCGGCGGCCATTGGTGAAGAGCGGGAAACCATTGAAGACGTGCTGGAACCTTATCTGATTCAGCAGGGTTTTATTCAGCGTACGCCGCGCGGACGTATTGCCACCGCGCACGCATATCGCCATTTCGGTATCGATAGAACCTGACCCGTCTTTAGGAATGTTGTTTACGAATCAGACTCAGCATAAACAGAAACGAGGCGATGAGCACCACAGAAGGGCCTGCTGGGGTGTTGTACAAGGCGGAGAAGACTAGGCCGCCGGTCACGGAGAGCATCCCCAGTAACACCGCTAACCCTGCCATCTGCTCCGGCGTGCGCGCAAAACGGCGCGCGGTGGCGGCAGGAATGATCAGCAATGAAGTGATGATCAGCGCACCGACAAATTTCATTGCCAGCCCGATGGTCAAGCCGGTTACCAGCATCAGGATTAAACGGGTGCGCTGTAAATTTACACCGTCTACGTGTGCCAACTCCTGGCTGATAGTCATGGAAAGCAATGAACGCCATTGCCAGAACATGATGACAATCACCACCAGCACGCCCGGTCCAATAAACCACAAATCCTGCGGCGTTACCGACAGCAAATCACCAAACAGGTAGGCCATCAAATCAACACGAATGTTATTCATCAGGCTAACCACTAGTCCTAACGATAGCGCGCTGTGCGCCATGATGCCAAGCAGTGTGTCGATGGCAAGATACGGGCGTCGTTCAAGCCACACCAATCCCAGCGCCAGCAGCAGTGTTACCAGAACAACGGCGTAATAGACGCTGATATCCAGCAGAAAACCGATGGAAATACCCAGCAAAGAGGCATGGGCCAGCGTATCACCAAAGTAAGACATACGTCGCCAGACCACGAACGAACCGAGCGGACCCGCCGCGCATGCGAGAAAAATACCAGCCAGCCAACCTGGGAACAAAATATCAATCATGCGTCGTTGCCACCATATCGTTTTAAAAAATGCGTCCATTTAAATCGTGACGATGATTATGGTGGTGGCGATATACCGCCAGTTGCTCTGCGCCACGCGGGCCGAACATGGCGAGAAATTGAGGATGCAGAGACACGAGCTCTGGCGCACCTGAACAGCACACATGCTGATTTAGGCACAGTACTTCGTCGGTTTTAGCCATCACCAAGTGTAAGTCGTGCGAAACCATCAATATGCCGCAGTTAAACTCCTGCCGCAACTGGTTGATAAGATCGTACAGTGCCAATTGCCCGTTGATATCCACCCCTTGTGTCGGCTCGTCCAACACCAGCAATTGAGGCTGATTGAGTAGCGCACGTGCCAGCGACACCCGCTGTGTCTCGCCACCCGAGAGCTTTTGCATCGGTTGATCTAACAAATGAGCGGCCTGTACCCGCTTGAGTGCAGGCAAAATATCCTGTTGCTTAACGCCAGGACGTAACCGCATAAAGCGACCAACGGCCAATGGCAGGGTAGCATTCAGATGCAGTTTTTGTGGCACGTAGCCAATGCGTAAATTCGGTTGCTTGCGCAGGGTGCCTGCGATGGGCGACAGCAGTCCGAGCACCACGCGTATCAGCGTGGATTTTCCTGCGCCATTGGGCCCAAGCAGCGTGAGAATGCGGCCCGATTGCAGGTTTAGCGAAATGTCGCTAAGCACGTTCCGTTCATTAAAGGCGACGGAAATGCGATCGAGCGAAACGAGTGTAGACATAAAATTTAATTTTCAGAGTGTCTGTAACATTATACTAATATAAAATTAATAGTAAATGAATGAGAAAATACGCATGTTAGTCAGCTTCACACAGAAAAAATCGCCAAATGAACAAAAATTGAAAGCCCTATTTGTCGTGGGTGCACTATTCTTTGCGGGTATCAATGTTGA
This sequence comes from Symbiopectobacterium sp., assembly GCA_051710325.1. Taxonomy (GTDB): domain Bacteria; phylum Pseudomonadota; class Gammaproteobacteria; order Enterobacterales; family Enterobacteriaceae; genus Symbiopectobacterium. Next base: position 3,953 of record JBPETC010000059.1, on the reverse strand, counting down.
AAGTGCTCAGGCGTCGGTCGTTACTTCCGTTCGTCCTCTCGGGTTCATCGCAGCGTCCATCGCCGATGGGGTAACGCCAACGGAGGTGCTATTGCCGGATGGCGCATCGCCTCACGATTATGCTCTGCGCCCGAACGATGTCGAGCGTTTACAGTCAGCAGAGCTGGTTATTTGGGTTGGGCCGGAAATGGAAGCCTTTTTAACCAAGCCGCTGGCATCCCATTCCGCTGCAGCTGCACCACAGATTTCGTTGGCAAGGTTGCCTGCCATTCAGAGCGCGCTGATAAAAGAGAATGAGCATCACGAGGATAAGCATGCTGAAGCGGAAGAGTACGAGCATCGTGACGCCGCAGATCATGATGACGCAGACGCCAACGAAGGGCATCATTACGGCGAGTACAATATGCACATCTGGCTGTCCCCAGAGATGGCAAAACAGACTGCAATCGCAATTCATGCAAAATTATTGGAACTAATGCCACAAAAGAAAGACAAACTAGACGCGAATCTGCTTAATTTTACAGATCAACTCGTGCAGATAGAAGAAAAAATTGTTAATATGCTGGCACCTGTCAAGGGGAAGGGTTACTTTGTGTTTCACGATGCCTATGGCTATTTTGAGAAGCGCTTCGGGTTAATCCCGCTAGGCTATTTCACTATCAACCCAGACATTCAACCCGGTGCACAGCGTTTACACCAGATACGAACACAACTGCTTGAGCAGAAGGCCGTATGTGTTTTTGCTGAGCCACAATTCAGGCCAGCGGTTATCAACGCTGTTACCAAAGGAACGGATGTACGCACTGGCGTACTGGATCCATTAGGAAGCAACATTGCGCTAAGTAAGGACAGTTATGCCGATTTTCTATTACAGCTGTCCTATCAGTATAGCCGCTGCCTGGAGAAGAGATCATGAGGATGCTGATAAATGCAGCATATAGTCCGAACTATTGCTATAGCGTATAGCAACTTGCCGCGACCCTATCGCATAATGCTGGGGTCGTTGAGTGTCATCACTCTAGCTGTCGCCGTTTGGCGACCTGTTGTCTATCCTCTCGTTGATGATACGCCTGTTACCGTCAAAGAAGCCACGATTAACACCGTTCCCACACCAATTCAAACCGTTACGCAACCTCAGACGCTCACGCCTGAGGCTAGTGAGTCGATGGATAGCGAAAGCATAGAGCAACCAACGCCGCCAGTGACGATTCCAGCGGATGAGCTGGGTGCTACCGGCAGTGATGAAAGCAGTGTGCATGAATATGTGGTGTCGACGGGTGATACACTGAGCAGTATTTTAACCCAGCGCGGCATTGATATGGTTGACGTGTCACTGTTGGCTGATAAACACGACGATCTGCGTAATCTCAAAATCGGGCAGCAACTCTCCTGGGCGGTCAACGATGACAGTGAGTTGCAGAGCCTTACATGGCAGATTTCGCGCCGAGAAACCCGTATCTACGAGCGCGGTGATAACGGTTTTAAAGAACGTGTTGAGATGCAGAAAGGGGAGTGGCACAACAGCGTTATCAACGGCCGCCTAAAAGGCAGTTTTGTGCAGAGCGCCAAAACGGCTGGGTTAACTGACAGTGAAATTAGTGCGGTGATCAAGGCTCTGCAATGGCAACTCGATTTCCGCAAACTGCGCAAAGACGATAATTTTTCGGTATTGCTGTCTCGAGAAATTCTCGATGGCCGCAGTGAACAGAGCGAATTAATTGGTGTTCGTCTTAATACTGGCGATAAGGATTACTTTGCTATTCGAGCGGCAGATGGCAAGTTCTACGATCGCGAAGGCTCAGGGTTAATCCGTGGCTTCATGCGTTTCCCTACTATGAAGCAATTCCGCGTCTCTTCGAATTTTAATCCGCGTCGTCTCAATCCGGTCACCGGGCGAGTGATGCCGCACCGCGGTGTGGATTTTTCCATGCCAGTAGGGACTCCGGTGCTGTCGGTTGGGGATGGTGAAGTGGTGGCCGCATCGCGCGGGCCGGATACTGGCAACTTTGTTGAGTTCCGTCACGGGCGCCAATATACCACACGCTATATGCACTTAAATCGCCTGCTAGTGAAACCCGGACAGAAAGTGAAACGCGGCGATCGTATTGCGCTCTCCGGCAATACCGGACGCTCAACTGGCCCACATTTGCACTATGAGTTCTGGATCAACCAGCAAGCGGTGAACCCGTTGACGGCGAAATTACCGCGCTCGGAAGGGTTGGCGGGTCAGGAGCGTTGCGAGTATCTGGCGCAGGTTAGAGAGGTGGCTCCGCAGCTTAAGTTTGATTAATATCTGGCATTGTTAATCTTCAGCCGACAGCTTGCTGTTGGCTATTTTATGTATACCCGTCATGCGTTTATAGGTAAGATGATTGCAAAACCTGAGCGGACAATTATCATTACCCTATGTTGTATATGAAGAGTTCAGGCATGAATACAGAGAAAAAAAATAGCGCTGAGTTTATCCCCGAGTTTAAACGCGAATTTTATCTACCGCGTTATTGGGGAGTCTGGCTAGTCGCAGGAGCCATGGCGGCAATCGCTTATGTACCCGCCCGCTGGCGCGACCCGGTGTTGGGACAGTTGGGTAAACTGGTAGGACGGTTTGCCAAAGGCGCTAGAAGACGAGCCAGAATCAATCTGCTCTATTGTTTTCCTGAACTGTCGGAATCAAAGCGGGAAGCGATTATCGACAGGATGTTTTCTACCGCGCCGCAGGCGATGGTGATGATGGCTGAGGTAGAGGTTCGTGGTCCGGCTTATGTGCAGAAAAAACTGCGCTGGCACGGGTGGGAAACCGTCGAAGCGCTTCAGCAGCAAGAGCGCAATATCATCTTTTTGGTGCCTCATGGGTGGAGCGTTGATATTCCCGCCATGCTGATCTCTGCTAAAGGCAAAAAAATTGCGGCAATGATGCATAATCAAAAAAATCCGCTTGTGGATTATCTGTGGAACAGCGCACGCCTTTGTACTAATGGTCGCGTTCATGCCAGAAATGATGGCATCAAGCCTTTTGTGAACTCAATTCGTAATGGTTACTGGGGCTATTATCTGCCCGATCAGGATCACGGCCCTGAACACAGCAAATTTGTTGATTTTTTTGCCACCTACAAAGCTACCTTACCCGCTATCGGTCGTTTGATGAAGGTCTGTAAAGCCTCCGTGGTGCCGCTGTTTCCGGTGTATAACGCCGCAGAAGGGGTACTGGATGTGGTGATACGTCCTCCAATGGAAGATTTCCTTGAGGCGGATGACATCCAGATTGCAAGCTGGATGAATGAAGAAGTCGAACAATTGGTCAGCCCGAACCCGGAGCAGTACACCTGGATTTTGAAGCTGTTAAAAACCCGCAAACCGGGTGAGACAGAACCCTACTGCCGGGACGATCTCTTTCGCGACTAAGTTATTCTCTAGCCAACGCGACGGTAACAGGCGTCAGCCTGTTACCGAGTATGCTGGTATTACCTTCTTATGCCCTCCTTAGCATACACGCGCGCCGCTAAATTACATGTTTTTTGATTATAATCAAATATTTTAACGTAACCATCAAGTGTATCAATAACATGTCAATAACCTTAACGCATTGAGCGTTACACAACTATGGACAATCACATGGCTCGCAGGTAGACTTACGCAATTTCCATGCAAGGAAATATAGATTTTGTTCACCCCGATGAACCCATAATCATTACCTTTCCAGGGAAAATATTATGAATTTTATTCGTGATACCAAATGGTATTTATCCTGATCCTGTTTTCCTTGCTGTGGGGCGGTGTTTCGGCATTCGCTCTCTACTCGCTTAGTCAGTTTAACGATGAAATGCTCTTATATTCAATAACCTAATACATCATCAAACGTAATACTCACGTTTGATGTAAGTACCGATAAGCCTATCGTGCATTTCGGATTACGATTGAGGCGTTTCAATCGGTTGCACAGCGTGCAGATTTTT
>JBPETC010000058.1:0-12212 GCA_051710325.1 Symbiopectobacterium sp. | reverse complement strand
TCAGCGAATTACATCGAGGCCCGCAGTACCGGCTGCAACAAGGCCGGATATAGAGCTGAAACCTACCGTCAATGTCAACACCGTGGAAGCCTTGCAAACGGGATGCGTTCATATAGTTATGACCCCATGAAGATATGTAGGATATGTTCTGCATTTGCCGTTCAGTTTGTCGCCCTGTTGCTACAAGGCTGTATTGGCGTTGCTGCCGTTGGCGGTGCTATTGCCACCAAAACTGCTATCGATCCACGCACGGTAGGCACGCAGGTGGATGATGGTACATTGGAAGTCCGTGTCTCTAACGCCATCAGCAAAGATCAGCAGTTGTCCAAAGACGCACGTATCGTAGCTACAGCCTATCAGGGTAAGGTGTTACTGACCGGTCAGGCTCCCACCACAGATCTGGTCAACAGGGCGAAACAGATAGCTATGGGTGTAGATGGTGCGCCAGAAGTTTATAACGAGATTCGTAAAGGCACCCCGGTATCTATGGGCACCGCTTCCATGGATATCTGGATCACCACCAAAGTGCGTTCCCAGTTGCTTACCACAAATACGGTAAAATCATCCAACGTGAAAGTAACGACCGAGAACGCTGAAGTCTTCCTGATGGGTCTGGTTACCCAGCGCGAAGGGCGTTCCACTGCTGAAATTGCCAGTAAAGTGAGTGGTGTGAAACACGTGACAATGGCGTTCACCTTCTTGGAATAATCGCACACATCGTAACAAGAAACAGGGTACCGAGGCACCCTTTTCATTTTCCAGTATCAGAATTACGCGCCAGGCGTACTGGCCAGAGAGGAGAGCAGCCAAACGTCACGGCGCGTTTCTTGACCAAATTTCGCCGACGACATCCTACTTATCATGAGTCATACCGGATAGGAAGTTAAAAACCCTGATTTTTCAATGTGATTACGGTAACGCGTATTGCTATTGGTCTCATCTACCCGCAACATCAGTGGAATTAACCGTACACTTTTCTGATCGAACGATTTGTAAGGCCAGCGGTTATCTTTCTCCAGATAAGGGGCCAGAAATTAAAGGCGTTAGCGATACCCCCGCTGCCCTGCGATGTGCAATAACGCCACAGATCTTCGCCTACCTTGTCTGCTAATATCTCCATGTTGGTAATGGCTTACATGGTTGAAATAGCTGTAGTGAAAGGAGCGGGTGCGAGAAAGCTCTTCCTGCTGCGCGCCGTCATCCTGAATCTGCTGATTCAGCTTGATACGTTGTAGCGCGGCCATCACAGAGACCACGTCTTTCTTATTGAGAAACCAGGCAATACCGGCCCCCTGCACGACGGCGTACAAGCTACCGTGATTGTTCTTCGCTTCCGACTCCTACTTCGCCAGCTTGCTGCTCTGCAACCAACCCCAGATAGGACTTCATCCATTCACGCATTTGAGCGTCATCCTCTTTTTTCCATCCTTAGTAGTCTCGCAGCATAATCAGTGCATCCACAATTCGGCTGGAAAAGTAACGTCCGTCGAGCACGCCTGCCACGCGTCCTTAGCACAGTGCCTGGCACGGATTGAGCAAAATCAAGGTTTGGGATTTATGCAGGTTTCAGGATAGATAAACCAGGTTAGAATCAGCGAAATAGCTTTATCGGCATAGACAGCGTTATCGGATAAGTATCAGGCTAACGATCAGCGTGTACACCTGATCGGTAAAATCTTAAAAACAAACGCTATCGATGTCATCACTCTCGCTGACAGGGTTTATAACGCCGTCACGGTGCGCATCTAAGGCAATCCATTAGATTTGTTGGGGTGGGGGCGGCCCACCAGTAGACGCTGAGGCTCATATAATCGTGTTTAGGGCCATTGAGTAGCGTCATCCCCTTTTCCGTCACACTCGAATTGAGTTTGTTAAGTGCTTTTTCTGCCTGAGTGACCAGTTCAGTGTAAGCGAGTCGCGTTTGCGGTTTCTCCGTGCCCTACCGCAGTTTCTGCTTGACCGTAGTCAACACCGACTGTTGCAAAACGCGTAAGGATCGTCGTGACGTTACTGCGCCTGTGCCTGCATGACGACACAGCCAATAACCCACAGCATCAGCGCACACACACACGTGCCAGCCTTGTTACATATCACCATTCGCATAACTTCCCGTTTCAACGATAGTTAAACTCACGAACGGCAAAGGGCATGCCAACCTTCAGCGCAGTCTGTTAGTCCGTAAAAACACTTCCCCTATCTGGAACATTTGACGCAATATCCACTGTTGGCGTTGGCTCATATAGCGTGATGGCGATTAACCCAAAAGTGAATCGGGTTCGGCAACACTGCTGCCAAAAGCGCCGCTTCACCAGCCGTCAAGCGATTGGCGGGCTTGTTGAAGAAGTGCTGTGCCGCCTGCTGTACGCCTAAAATCCCCGGTCCGAACTACACAATATTCAGGTAGACCTTCAAAATCTGCCGTTTGATCCAGACCAGTTCAACCCCACTGTGATACCTGCTTCCAGACCAGCCCTTTACGCAATCAGCTACGACCACCCCACAGAAATAGGTTTTTCACCATTTGCTGCGTGAGCGTCGAGCCACCGCGCACCCGAGCATCCGAGCACCGTCACGCTCATTGTTTGCCAGCGCTGCCCGGATGGCCGCCATATAAAACCCGGCATGTTCCGGGAATTTCTGATCTTCTGCGGCAATCACCGCCAATGCTATCACGGTAGAAAAAGGAACCGGCAAAAATGCGAATAGAAAAATCCCCGCCATCCACAGGCCGAGCAAGGAGAGGACACCGCGAATTACCCAACGTCTTATTTCAGGGATCACACCGCGTTTTTTGCCCCACCCTCTCATTCGGTAAAGCCAAAACACGTTCAAGCAGTTTATCAATGCCTTTCTTTGGCCGCCTCGTTAATGGAGTTCGCCAGCATGTAGGCTGGTGTCGTCACCACTTTATTTTGCGTATCAACAACAATATCATCCACCGGAAAAACAATGTGCGTACTACCCATTTCTTCTATACATTCTGCGATATCGTTATCATTTCCAATTGTAACTCTTACCGACTCCACTCCCCACAGCAGTTTTGGCAACAGTGCCGGAGCGATGTAAATAGAACCAATTGGTTTATTCTGCTTATAAATTTCTTGCGTGAGTAACACCAATGATTCATCAATCTGATACGCAGCGCCTTCGGTCACGAAATCACTAAGATTCTTCGCCACACCAAAACCGCCGGGAACAATTAACGCATCCAATTGTCTGGCATTCACCTGCGACAGTGGCTGAATGTTGCCACGGGTGATATGCACAAACTCGACTAAAATATTGCGATTCTCACCAGTTACTTCACCCGTCAGGTAATTAACCACATGAAATTGTGGCTGATTTAATGGCAAAGCATACCCGCCTAAGTCCCGCACGATCGACGGCAAGCAGCGTCAGCACTGCTTCATGAATTTCGGTGCCATCATAGACGCCGCAACCGCTCAGAATGATGCCGACTTGTTTCATCATATTTTCCTTCATTTCATTATATCAACTAATTGATTTTTTGATTGAAAAACACTAATGTACATAGCAGATTTTAGTCATTCTTGTAACAAAGAATTCTGCATTTGCTATTTTGTTTCTTGAGCGGTTTGTTACCTTACAACGTTGCGAATACTCGCACCTGCCTGCTAACTGGAAACTTCTGATAATTATCAAGCAGGTGTATAGTTTCCCTAGTGTTGGCGCATAATTCGCGCACTCCGCCCTTAGTCAGGGATCATTTTTAGGCTCCTGAAAATCCTTTTCGCCCACATCCTCACGATGTGTCCACACCGAAATTTATCGCACCGCGTTGGCGTGCACCAGCTATTTGTGGGCACGTTTTTCCTGTTCAGCCACCCAGGCTTTCAATACGTCAATATCGTGCTGCCAGTCGTGTTTCAGTTCGTCAATCCACTTCTGCACATTGTCCCACCAGGCGGGCAACGTCGTGGTCTGGATTCGCTGCGCTACCTGCTGTAGATGGCGTAACCCAACGGAACCGGCGGCACCTTTTATTTTGTGCCCCTCTTCAGCGATGCCTTTCTGATCGCGCGCTGTGATATTGGCATCCAGCACGACAAGATAACCGGGCATCATCTGCTCAAACATCGCTACACTCTGATAGATCAGCGACGGTTCGACAAAATCCAGATATTGTTGCAACATGGGAATATCAAGCAACGCTTCTCGAACCGATTCCTGCTCCGCCACATCGGGGATGGTTTGCTCAGGCTCATCCTGATAGTCCCAATACTGTTTAATAACAGCGGTTAATGCAGGCACCGCCAGCGGTTTGCTAAGCACATCGTCCATACCCGCATCGAGATATTCTTTTTTATCGCGCAGTATGTTAGCCGTTAAAGCAATCAGTGGAGGCACGTTTTGTCCAGCATATTTTTTGCGCAGCTCACTCGCCACATCCAGCCCAGTCATGTCTGGCAGTTGGATATCCAGAAGCACCAGATCGAACTCGTCCGGATCGAACATCGTCAGCGCTTCCTGTCCGCTCATCGCAACTTCCACGCTGCTGCCTAGTTTCTCCAGCACCGAACGCGCTACCACCACATTCAGCTCGATGTCCTCCACCAGAAGCACGTTGAGCGCGGGTAACGGAAACTCATCCTCTCCGCCGACAATCACCTCATCTTCTAACGCTGGAGCGGTAACTGTCAGCGTAAAGCAAGAACCTTTTCCCTGCGTGCTGGTGACATGAATATCACCGCCCATGTTCTGCGCCAGACGCTTGGAAACCGCCAAGCCAATGCCAGTACCGGTCGCCGGTTTACCGCCATGCTTGTCTTTTACCTGATAGTACATGGCGAAGATTTTCTCCAACTCATCTTCGGGGATTCCCATGCCAGAGTCTTCAACATCAAAACGCAACTGATCACCCGAATCGTGCCAGACACGCACCACGATGTTCCCTTTCTGAGTAAATTTCACCGCGTTACTGAGCAGGTTCCACAGAATCTGGCACAGATGCGTGCCATCGGTAATCACCCGCTGTGGCAACGGCGGATGTTGTTTAACGACCAGTTGCAATCCTTTCGGCTGCGCCAGCAAACCTCCCAGGTTTTCCAAATCCGCCAGGAAGCCAATGAAATCAATTGGCTGATTATCCAGTTGCACCTTGCGGCGCTCCTGCTTGTCCATCTCGATCACGTCGTTAAAGATATTGCCCAGCGTGATGGCGCTGACATGCAGGGTTTTGAGGTATTTTTCTTGTTCCGCATCCAAGTGAGTATCGAGCAGGATGCAGCTGAGACCCACAATGCCATTAAGCGGCGTACGAAGCTCGTGGCTGATCGTTGAGATGAAAGTGGTCTTCTCAATATTGGCGTTCTCTAACGCGTCCTGATAGCGCTTACGCTCAGTTATATCGCGCCCAAAACCCATCAGCCCGTGTCGCTTGCCCATTCGGTCGTAGAAAGGCACCTTGCGCAGTTCAAAACAGGCTTTGCGCCCATCAGGATAGACCAGCCACTGTTCATAGGTGAGTGACACGTTATGACGAAATACTTTTTCATCCGTTTCCATCACTTTTTCCGCCACATCGGGGGTGTAAACGTCTTTTGGCGTCAGGCCCAATAACTGCTTCTGGTTGCGACCCAAAAGCAGTTCCATGGCGCGGTTACAGCAGGAAAACTCTTTATTTTCATTGCGGTAGTAAACCAGGTCCGGCGAGGCATCTAAAAACGATCGTAACAGCGTTGCTTGTTGCTCCAGTTCCACCTGCGCCTGTTCGCGTTCGGCAATTTCCTCTTTGAGCTTGCTCAGCATCATCAGGCGCGCCTCTTCCGCTTTTTCGCGACCGGCAATCTCCTGATTGAGATGGGCAATATTGGCCTTTAGCTGATCGTTCAGCGTCTGGTCGCGCAGGCGCATCTCCTCCAGCTTCGCCACCAACTTAGCCAGACGTTGGCGCAACTCCTCCAGCTGATCCACCACCACGGAGAAGAAATAGACCGCCCAGGGAGTGATTAACAGGCCAAAAAACACGGAACGAACGAAATCGATGTCTTCGACCTTTCCGGTCAGCAGCAGAGTGACTGTCATCAACACGGCCATCGCTAGCAGCACGAGTACCGAGGCCAGCAACAGTGAAAAACGCACCAGCCCGAGCTTTACCATCAAATAGACGTAGTACTGCGACAACAACCGGATCTGCTTCATAAACAACCGGATCTGCTTTATAGAGAATTTTCTTGGATACCACGCCATTATAACGTAAAACTCAGTACGATACGGTGAGACAATAAGCACAACACGTTAATATTATCCTAAGATAACGGTTGATGTGGTTGACCGAGCGCGGAGCCTTGCACCCCATATGCCTGAAGGTATAAATCCAGTTCTACCATCCCGGTCCATCTGTTTTCGCACCATAGCGGTGCCAGCACGTTGGCCGCCGGGCGCTGGCAAAAATACGATGGAACACCACCTCTGGTGGTGTATAGCGAATCATATCTCTGGCCTTGGTGATGTAGGTGTCCATCGGCAATTCGCAGAGGCTCTCGGCACGCCACACTTTAGCCATAATGCTACCTTCAACGATATGCAGAGGGTGAAGCTTGATGCCTTCAACTCCGGTATCCATCACGCGTTGCAGCGTCGTCATATTGCATATTCTAAACTACCCCTGAGGGAAAGCAGACTACCCTTCTCTTCCTGCGTTCGCGATGATCGCAATCAATCACGTACATCCCAACGAAATGCATTTTTATTTACTTTTAGTGAAAATAAAATCATATCTACACGGATTAAAGTTTCTAATCCCTTACGCGCGCGTCACAAAAAGATGAAGAATTACTTAAAAATGGTTTCATTAAATATAAAAGTAGATATCCACAGCAGAATATTCTATAATGTATAGATAACACAGCATGGTGACGAGATGTTCACGCTTTTGCATAGTGATACAGCTCACACTTCATTCAACCATCAATGCGTAGCCCAACGGAGATTTTTCAAAAAAATTTATTTTTATAATTATAACTAAAAAATTATCCCTTAATCGCACATTTTGCATTGATATTTAACCTAAACTGGCTTTCTTGCTAATTTGCAAGTCTGCTGGAAGCTTTCCCGACAAGTCCGCGACTCGTTATATTTATGCAATTAGAAAAGAAAAACTCTCTCTTAAAGCAAGTCATAGTCTATTTGTAATACCGTCACGAGAGGCCGAAGAAGAGAACGGCAGGATGCGCGACCCCGTCATCCGCCACAGTTCACGCCACGGTGCCGTGCCGAACGAAGTAAGTTGTGAGAGTCACACAGAGCCTGGGGAGGTTTTACTGAGATATGTTGTACGATGCATCCCAACAGGGAGACAACTGTGGTTTCGGATTGATCGCCCATTATAGTAAGAAGGTGAACCGAGCCACAAGGTCGTGCGTACTTCGATTCACGCACTGGCCCGTATGCAGCACCGTGGCGCGATCTTTGCTGACGGCAAGACCGGAGACGGCTGTGACTTGTTATTATAAAAACCCGATCGGTTCTAACGACTGGTAGCCGAAGAGCACGGCTGGCTGTTGGCAAAGAATTATACCATGGCAATAATGGTCCTCAAGTAAGAACCAGTAGCTGGCCTGCGCGGCACGTCGCATTATGGAAGAAGAGCTGCAAAATGAAACATTGTTCGTATTGGGACGGCGTGAAGTGTCCACCAACCCGGACGTACTTGGTGAATTGCCCTATCCTCACTGGCACGCATCGAACAGATTTTTATCAATGCCAGCGGCGGGATGGATATCGTGCGCGACATGCGTTTACTGGTGCCACCTGCCTGGCAGAACAACCCGGAGATGGATCCGGAACTGCGTTCGTTCTTTGACTTTAAGTCCATGCACATGGAGGACGGCCCGACCGGCATTGTAATGTCTGATAAATGTCTGATAGTCGCTATGCAGCCTGTAACCTGGACCGTAACGGCCTGCGCCCAGCGCGCTACGTCATCACCAAAGACAAACTGATCACCTGCACTTCTCAAGTGGGGATTTTGGATTATCAACCAGACGAAGTGGTGGAAAAAGGTCGCGTTAGCCCCGAAGAACTGATGGTTATCGATACCCTTAAAGGCCGCATTCTGCACTCCAACGAAACCGACAACGACCTCAAAGGTCGCCACCCGTACAAAGAAGTGGATGGAACGCAACATCAAGCATCTGGTGCCGTTTGGAGAACTGCTGGACGATCAGGTTGGCAGCCGTAAGCTGGATGACAGCCTGCTGGAAGCCTACCAGAAGCAGTTCTGGCTACAGCAGCGAAGAGTTGGATCAAATTGTGCGCGTACTGGGCGAAAGCGACCAGCTCAATGGGTAATGACACTCCGTTTTCCGTGCTATCCAACTGTCCTCGCATCATTCACGACTACTTCTGTCAGCAGTTTACCCAAGCGACCACCTGCCTATCGATCCGCTACGTGAAGCGCACATGATGTCGCTGGCGACCTGTATTGGCCGCGAAATGAACGTATTCTGTGAAGCCGAAGATCAGGCGCACCGTTTGCGTTTCAAATCGCCAATCCTGTTGTACTCCGACTTTACTCAGTTGCTCACCCAAGACCAGCAGCACTACCGCGCTGAAGCGTTGGATCTGACCTTAAATCGTTGAGGCGCTGTGTGAAGAAGCAGAGCGAAAAGTGCGTGAAGGCGCTGTGCTGCTGCTTTCCGACCGTGCCATCAGCAAGCACCGTTTACCGGTTCCAGCGCTAATGGCGGTGGGTCATGCAGAACCGTCTAGTGGAAAAGAGCCTGAGCTGCGATGTCAACCTGATTGTTGAAACTGCCAGCGCCTGCGATCCGTATCACTTCGCCGTGCTGGCTGGATTTGCCTGTCGATACAACTATCTATCCGTATATGGCGTATAAGTCATTGACGCGATTGATGGATAATCATACCATCGAGAAGCCTTACCGCACAGTAATGCTCAACTACAGCAACGGCATTAACAAGGGGCTTTGCAAGATCATGTACAAAATGGGTATATCCACTTATCGCCTCGTACCGTTGCTTCAAACTATTTGAAGCGGTGGCCTGCACAAAGAGCTGTCTTCGCTCTTCTGCCACGGAGTGGTGAGTCGTATTGGTGGTGCCAACTTCGGTGATTTCAAACAAGACCTGCAAAATCTGGCAAAACGCGCCTGGTTAAAGAGTGAAAAACGCTGGAACAAGGTGGCCTGCTGCAATTCGTTTACGACGTGCTTATAATAACTCCGATGTGATTAACAGCCTGCAACAAGCTATGAAAAGCGGCGAGTACAGCGACTATCTGTGGAATATGCCAAACACGTCAACGAACGCCCGGTAGCGACGCTGCGTAACCTGCTGGTAATCAAACCGCAGGAAGGCATGAAGGCATAGATCATTCCAGTTGATGACGTAGAACCGGCCAGAGAACTGGGCTGATGAAAACCCAGCAGGCTCTGGTGACTAACGGGTTACGCCACAAAACCGTCTGCAAGTGGACGGCGGTCTAAAACCGGCGTTGATATCATCAAAGCAGCGATTCTGGGCGCAGAAAGCTTCTGCTTCGGCACAGGCACGAAGGTGCACTCGGCTGTAAATACCTGCGTATTTGCCACCTGAACAACTGTGCTACCGATATAGCCACGCAAGATGACAGGCTGCGCCGCGATCACTACCACGGCCTGCATGAGCGTGTGATCAACCAATTGAACTTTATTGCGCAGGAAACAGCCTGTTAATGGCGGAGCTAGGTGTTAGTCAACTGGTTGATTTGATTGATAGTACAGATCTTCTGGTGGAGCTGGATAACTTCATTGCCAAACAGAACAAGCTGGATCTCTCTGTTTCTGCAAACCGCGCAGCCGCAACCAGGCAAAGTGCTGTACTGCATCGAGAGCAGCCCGGCATTTGATGATGGGCTATTGAATAAAGGCACTGCTGTCTTTTGCCGCAGGCCGTGCAGGCGAATGTTTCTGCGTGCGTAACTCCGATGCCATCACCGTGGTGGGAAGGCATCGGCGACAACGGCTGTGAATACATGACGGGCGGTATCGTCTGCGTATTGGGCCGCACGGGCGTTAACTTTAGCGCAGGCATGACCGGCGATTTTACCTAGGTACTGGATATGAAGACGGCGAATTCCATAAACGCGTCAACCCTAAGTTGGTGGAAGTGCTGTCGGTCGATGAACTAGAGATTCACAAAGAGCACTTGCGCGGTCTGATCACCGAGTACGTGCAACATACCGGCTCGCAGCTAGGCGAAAAGATCCTCGCTAACTGGCCGGTCTTGGCGTCGCGTTTCAAGCTGGTGAAACCCGAGTCGAGTGATGTGAAGGCATTATTAGGGCATCGTAGTCGTTCCGCAGCCGAATTGCGGATTCAGGCGCAGTAAGAGGGCATTATGAGTCAGAACGTTTATCAATTTATCGAATTACAGCGTGTTGATCCGCCGAAGAAGCCGTTAAAGATTCGCAAAATTGAGTTCGTGGAAATCTACTGACCCTTTTCCGAAAGCCAATCCAAGTTGCAGTCAGACTACTGCTTCGACTGCGGTAACCCCTATTGCGAATGGAAGTGCCCGGTACACAACTACATTCCCAACTGGCTGAAACTGGCAAACGAAGGGCATATTATCGAAGCGACTAAGCTGTCACACCACACTAGACCAACAGCCTGCCGGGGAAAGTGCGCGGACGCGTTTTGACTGCAAGACAGGCTGTGTGAAAGCTCCTGTACGCTTAATGCGGAGTTTGGCGCGGTCACCATTGGCAATATCGAACGCTATATCAATGAAAAAGCAATCGAAATGGGCTGGAAGCCGAATCTGTCTCACGTGAAAACCATCTGCAAGCGGGTTGCCATTGTGGGAGTGGGCTGGCAGGGTTAGCGTATGCCGACGTGCTGGCACGTAACGGTATTTAAGTGGTTCTGTTCGATCGTCATCTTAAAATTGGCGGTTTGCTAACCTTCGGGATCCTAGCCTTCAAGCTGGAGAAAGAGGTGATGATCAAACGCCGTGAAATCTTCAGTGAGGTGGCATTGAGTTCCAACTCAATGCAGAGATTGGTAAAGACATTACGCTTGAGACCCTACTCGCCGATTACGACGCGGTATTCCTGAGTATTGGCACCTACCAGTCAATGCGTGGCGAATTGGAAAACGAGGACGCGCCGGGCGTTTACAACGCACTGCCGTTCCTGATTGCCAATACCAAGCGATTGATGGCTTTGAAACTACGCCGGATGAATCTTATACCGACATGAGCGGTAATTGCGTAGTGGTGCTGCTGTGGGTGGCGGCGATACCGCGATGGACTGCATGCGCGTACATCGGTGCGCCACGGTGCAACGCATGTAACTTGTACCTACCACTATGACGAAGGCAATATGCCCGGCTCCAAGCGTGAGATGAAAACGCGCACGAAGATGGCATGGAATTCCTGTTCAACCTGCAACTGCTCAGCATCGAAATCAACTGTGCCGATAAAGCCTGCGGCGTAAGAATGGCACGTACTGAACTGGGTGCTGCCAATGGCCGCCATCGTCCTGAAATCGTCGAAAGCTCTGAGCATATGCTGGAAGTAGACGCCATGATCATGGCGTTTGGTTTCCGTCCGCATAAGATGTACTGTTTGGCGAAACACGGGGTGGATCTGGACAGATAATAACGCATTGTAACTCCTGAGCAGAGCGAGAGCGCGTTCCAAACCAGAAACCCAAAAATCTTCGCAGGTGGCGAAGCGGTACGCGATTCCGATCTGGTGGTGACCGCCATTGCCGAAGGCCGCAAGGCCGCGGATGGCATCATGAACTATCTGGAAGTATAAAAGTAACGCCTCCCTCCCGGCCTCTGTCATTCCCGCAAAGGCGGAAATCTCGTGCAGGTGGAAACACGTTTCCTTCTTTTTCTTGTGTGCACTATGCGGATGATTTAGCTATTGCTATTGAACTGATCGAGGATGTCCTGCTCTGGTTGCCATGACACACGCTGAGGTCATGCAAACACGCTTCTAGTACTTCGATGGTGACTGTGCCGCATAATCTCTGGCCTTTGGTCATTTTCATCACGCCCTCCTGCCGCAAACGGTTATCGATTTTTATCAACGCTGTTGCCATAAAAAGGTGTAGTGCATTCAATAACCTAATACATCATCAAACGTAATACTCACGTTTGATGTAAGTACCGATAAGCCTATCGTGCATTTCGGATTACGATTGAGGCGTTTCAATCGGTTGCACAGCGTGCAGATTT
>JBPETC010000057.1:0-12597 GCA_051710325.1 Symbiopectobacterium sp. | reverse complement strand
TGTCGCCAGTCGTCGTACAACCCGCCCAGCTTGCCGCCCCTGGCGTTAAACTGCCAGTCGATACCCGGGCGCCCACCGTTAAAGTTTAGCAACACAGTCGGTCCAGTATCACGCATCCAGGCGTCATTGAGTAAGTCGAGACGCTGTATGAAGACCTGGGCGCTATCGGTATCGTGCGTATCATACTGTAAGGGCAAATGACGCCTGCCCGACCGTATAATCGCGGGAAAATGTGTTTCAGTGCTGTTCGCTTGCGCTTCCCGCAACTATAATCGGCTCCATTGTTTCCTTAACCTGAAGATCACGATGTTGCTACAGAATAAGATCATTGTACGTCAGCTTGGCCTACAACCTTATGAGCCAGTCTCATTGGCGATGCATCAGTTTACCAATTTGCGTGACACACAGAGCGTGGATGAGCTTTGGTTGGTGCAGCACCCTCCCGTTTTTACCCAAGGTCAGGCAGGCAAGGCAGAGCATCTTCTCACTACCGGCGATATTCCAGTGATTCAAAGCGATCGCGGCGGTCAGGTGACCTATCACGGACCCGGTCAGCAAGTGATGTATATGCTGGTGGATTTAAAACGCCAAAAAGTGTGTGTGCGGGAACTGGTAACCGCCATTGAAAATACCGTGGTCGGTACACTGGCACAGCTCGGTATCAACGCTCATTCCCGCGCTGATGCGCCGGGTGTGTATGTACAAGAATCTAAAATATGTTCACTCGGTCTACGCATTCGCAAAGGCTGCTCTTTCCATGGGCTGGCACTCAACATCAATATGGATCTGACACCGTTCCTGCGTATTCACCCGTGCGGCTATGCGGGCATGGTAATGACGCAGGTCAGCCAGCACGTACCAGGCGTGGAAGTAGCAGATGTTGCCCCGCTATTGGTAGCGACCTTTATACAACAACTTGGCTACACGCAACAATCGGCGCTGGTATGGGATTGGGCCACTCAGAGTGCGCCAGTACCGCGCAGTATTATATCGGCGTGAAATAGTGCCGTTGGTTTTATGCTTATCAGTGCCAAATTACATTCCGTTTACATTATTTATGCACTTGTGCGAGATAAAGGCTGAATATCAGATGGCAAAGATGCTATAGTTTTTTAAACTTTTTTAAAAAAGTTTAATTAGAAACATAATCAATTAAATTATATAACTTAAATTATGATTCAACCTGTGATTTAGAACTGGAACCTAGCTATCATGAGTAAAGCGACTCAGATGGAACGCGGCGTTAAATACCGCGATGCAAATAAAATGGCATTCATCCCGGTACGCACCGTCGTCACTGAGCAGCAGGAGCTACTGCGTAAACCTGAATGGATGAAAATCAAGTTGCCTGTCAATTCCAGCAGTATTCAGAGCATCAAGGCGGCCATGCGCAAAAACGGCCTGCATTCTGTCTGTGAAGAAGCCTCCTGCCCGAATCTGGCCGAATGTTTCAACCACGGTAAAGCAACCTTCATGATTCTTGGTGCCATTTGTACCCGCCGCTGTCCGTTCTGCGACGTGGCACACGGCCGCCCGGTAACGCCCGATGCCAATGAGCCAGAGAAATTGGCACAGACCATCCATGACATGGGGTTGCGCTACGTGGTTATCACCTCCGTAGACCGTGATGACCTGCGTGACGGCGGTGCACAGCACTTCGCTGACTGCATCACTTCTATCCGCCGTAAAAACCCACATATTCGTATTGAGACACTACTCCCCGATTTCCGCGGCCGTATGGATAAGGCGCTGGATATCCTGAACGTGACGCCGCCAGATGTGTTCAACCACAACCTGGAAAGCGTACCGCGCCTCTACCGTCAGGTACGTCCTGGTGCCAACTACGAATGGTCATTGAAGCTGCTTGAGAACTTTAAAGCCTCTCACCCTGAAATTCCGACTAAATCCGGTCTGATGGTTGGGTTAGGGGAAACCAATGCAGAGATCGTTGAAGTAATGCGTGACCTGCGCCGCCATGGTGTCACCATGTTGACGTTAGGGCAATACTTACAGCCTAGCCGTCATCACCTGCCAGTGAAACGCTATGTCAATCCAGAAGAGTTCTATGAAATGAAAGCCGAGGCAATGGCGATGGGCTTTATACGCGCAGCCTGTGGCCCGTTTGTGCGCTCGTCGTATCATGCCGACCTGCAAGCGAAAGGCATTGAGGTTAAGTAAGCACATCGAGTGTAAAAATATTTAATTACACATTGACCCTGTTAATGGCGTACGTATCGCAAAAGTACGGACATCCACATCAGTCATTCCCGCGCATGCGGGAATCTCGTGCAGAAAAGATACGCCTATCCTCGCAGAGGGATGACGAGGCGTAAAGTGATGTTGTCTGCACGCCGCTTGAGACAGCCTTGTAAGATGTGAGGCTGATGGATGGATCGAATAACGAGTGCAACCAACGCATCTGTGACTTGAAGTATGACGAGTATAGCCACTATACTGCTTTTATCACATGGAGATGACATTCTTCCCTAATCGCCCTTTGGGCTAATGATACCTACCTACGTACAACTCGAAGTGGGCGCGTAGGGATCTACCCGCTCTGAATTACTTTCAACGTAAAATAATGCACAACATGAGGTCATTATGTGGATGATGTTTCTTTCCGTATTTATCTGCGGCGGTGCGGGAAGTGTTGCCCAATGGCATTGAGAATGCTCTATAACATTACTGTGTTGTCAGCACTTCCTGTGGGTTCGCTGATGGTAAACCTAATTGGGGTTTTTGTTATCGGTGGTGCCTCGCCTATTTTGTCCGTCATGCGGAGTTACCTCCACATTGGAAACTTCTGATAACGACCGGGCTGTGTGGCGTATTAACCACATTTCCACCTTATCTCTCCTTTTCGGCGGAGAGGTTTCTGTTTATCAACCAGAATTAGCTTTCAGCAGCTGCCATCAACATTTTATGTAATCATGTAAGACTCACTGCTCACATGACTGTGCTGACATTCGCACTGGTCAACTGACTGGTATCCTGATAATAGGATAAAAAACCCGCCTTATGGCGGATTTTCAAGAAATCGCTATTATTAAATAGCGATAACGTTAGCCGCAGATGGGCCTTTAGCACCGTCAGTGATTTCAAACTCTACGCGCTGACCTTCGGTCAGAGTTTTGAAGCCATTGCTCACGATTGCAGAGAAGTGTACGAATACATCTTTGCTGCCGTCTTCCGGAGTGATAAAACCAAAACCTTTGGACTCATTGAACCACTTAACGCTACCTTTAATCTTAGACATCAAACTTACCTTTAACATGAATGAAAGACACAAAATGTGTCTCTGGTACAGTACAGCAATTAGTAACGCATTTGTCCAGTTAAACTTGGATAAAAAGTGATGAAAATCACTAAATATGCGCTCTGATTTACAAATAGTTTTAAATGAGACACCTTTATTACCGTTTTCTCCTCAACATTTTCTCCCCTACACTGTATCGGGCAACTGTAAATGATCACAGGATAAACGAAAAATGAAAACCATTGGATTAATCGGTTGTGCATTCAATAAGTTAATACATCATCAAACGTAATGCTCACGTTTGATGATGTATTAACTTATTGAATGCACAACAATTTTTTCGTATTCATCGCACAGCGTGGTGTGGCTTATTTGACCAGCGGCGCATGGTTAACGAAAGAGCAGATAAAATCTGAAAAAGACTCGCCCTGCGCCTTCCATGTCACACCAGACACGAGCGTTGGTGATAATAACTTCAACTTTGCCGCGATTCTGGATAATTCTACTGTCTCGCAACAAACGCTCGACGTCTTCCTTGCGTCATGCTTTCCACCCGTTTCGGGTTAAACTGATGAAAGCTTGCCCGGTAATTTCCTCGCTTTTTTAATACCGTTATCCATGATAAACCGGCCTACTGTCCTTCAAGACAGAGCAGTTCGAACAGTTCGACGCTCTCTTTGCACGGTTTGCCCCATTCCGTATTGTGATAATCGAGGTTAAAGTGGCCTTGGGTTGACCTATGTGCATCGGTTCATGGTCGCGTTCCTATGTTTTGTGACGCTTCTTGTAATAAGCGCAGGCTATTGCAGTTTCATCAAGTTATCATTTGATCATGATGTTGCTAAAGATGATCGCGGTTCAATCACGATCATGGCAAAATTTAGCTGTATATGAAACCAATTATTTATGTGCGTGCTCACAAGAAATTAATAAGATCGGCGCGTGGAAAGCATTACAAAAATTTTACACTGTACTATTACACATTGCAAGCGGGGAAGCATATGGCCATTGAATGGATCATTGCCTATCTGGCGTTGGGCGGCGTTGTCGGGTTCGTGGTGGGGCTGTTGGAGATTGGCGGTGGCGACATCATAGTGCCGATTTTAACGGCACTGTTTGCTGCACAATGTGTGCAAGGTGAACATCTGGTGGATTTTGGCACTTGGCACTTCAATGGAAGCTATTGTCATTACCGCGATCTTCAGTTTGCGCATCCATTACCAGCATCAGGCGGTGCTATGGCCCGTGATGCTGCGTATTACGCCTGCGATCCTTATTTGCACCTTCGCTCCGCCACCTGATTGGCGACGCTGCTGCCTACGCGGGCGCTGGCCATCTTCTTTTCCTGCTTTATGATCTATGTTTCATTGCAGATGGTGCTCAACATCAAACCAAAGCGCAGCGCCAACTGCCGGGAGTGGCTGTGGTATCGCTGGCGGGTTTGATTATCGGGGTATTTCTGCACTGGTAGAGATTGGTGGGGGATCACTCACCGTGCTGTTTCTGACCTTGTGTTAATGTACGCATTCAGCAGGCGATCGGCACGTTGGCAGCTGTGGGGCCTATCACGCTGGCGGCGCGCTGGGTTATATGATTAACGACTTGTCTACGGCGGAGATGCCTCCTACACGTTGAGCTATGTCTCAGTGCCTGCTGTGTGCTGCTGATTTCGGCGGTGATCTTATTTACCGCGCCGTTTGGTTCGCGTTTGGCACATCGTTTGTGCAGTTGCTATCTTGAAAAGATCTTTGCCGAACTGTTGCTGGCGCTGAGTCTGAAAATGTTGCAAACGGTGTTCACCACATGAACCGATTGGCGCGGCCCGTCATGGGCTGCGCCGTGCGAAACTGACCTCAACATCAATAGAGTGCTGCTTGAAGTGAAGTTGTTACAGCATTCTGGCTGTATATCTTGCACTCAGAGGGTATACTGGTGCATTCCATATAAATCCACATGTATCGCGTGAATCTGACATGCAAAAGTTTGATACCAAAACCTTCCAAGGTCTGATCCTGGCGTTGCAGGAATACTGGATTCGCCAATGCTGCACCATTGTCCAACCTTTGGACATGGAAGTCGGCGCTGGCACCTCTCATCCGATGACCTGTCTGCGCTCACTGGGGCCAGAACCTATTGCTGCTGCCTATGTGCAGCCGTCACGTCGTCCTACTGACGCTCGTTACGGAGAAAACCCAAACCGCCTGCAACACTATTATCAATTTCAGATCATTATCAAGCCGTCACCAGACAACATTCAGGAACTGTATCTCTGTTCGCTGAAAGATCTGGGGCTGGACCCGACTATTCACGATATTCGATTCGTGGAAGATAACTGGGAGAATCCGACGCTGGGTGCCTGGGGGCTAGGCTGGGAAGTGTGGTTGAACGGTATGGAAGTCACGCAGTTTACCTACTTCCAGCAGGTGGGGGGGCTTGAGTGTAAACCGGTGACCGGCGAAATCACTTATGGTCTAGAACGTCTGGCAATGTACATTCAGGGTGTGGACAGCGTCTATGACCTGGTGTGGAGCGATGGCTCGCTTGGTAAAACAACCTACGGCGACGTATTCCACCAAAACGAGGTAGAACAATCCATCTATAATTTTGAATACGCCGACGTCGATTTCCTGTTTACCTGCTTCGAGCAGTACGAGAAAGAAGCACAACAGCTTCTAGCACTTGAAAAACCGTTGCCTCTGCCTGCCTACGAGCGCGTTCTGAAAGCGGCGCACAGTTTTAACC
The DNA here is from genome assembly GCA_051710325.1 of Symbiopectobacterium sp. Classification (GTDB taxonomy): domain Bacteria; phylum Pseudomonadota; class Gammaproteobacteria; order Enterobacterales; family Enterobacteriaceae; genus Symbiopectobacterium. The sequence continues at coordinate 6,599 of JBPETC010000057.1, read as the reverse complement.
TGCTGGACGCGCGTAAAGCTATTTCCGTTACCGAACGTCAGCGCTATATCCTGCGCATTCGCACGCTGACTAAAGCGGTGGCGGAAGTCTACTACGCTTCCCGTGAAGCGCTGGGCTTCCCGATGTGTAACAAGAAAGAGAGCTCACAGCGGTGACTGACAAGACTTTTCTGGTAGAAATCGGCACGGAAGAGCTGCCGCCAAAGGCACTGCGTTCTCTAGCGGAGTCCTTTTCCGCCAACTTCACCACTGAACTGGATAATGCCGGACTGACACACGGTGACGTGAGCTGGTTTGCCGCACCACGTCGTTTGGCGTTGAAAGTGGCGCAACTGAGCGCCGCACAACCGGATCGTGAAGTCAAAAAACGTGGTCCGGCCATTGCTCAGGCGTATGACGCTGAGGGCAAACCGACCAAAGCAGCCGAAGGCTGGGCGCGCGGCTGCGGTATAACTGTCGATCAGGCAGAACGTTTGACGACCGACAAAGGCGAGTGGCTGCTGTATCGCGCGCTGGTAAAAGGCGGCAGTGCTCAGGGACTGTTGGCGGATATGGTCGCAAACGCGCTGGCAAAACTGCCGATCCCGAAACTGATGCACTGGGGCGACAAAGAGACCCAGTTTGTGCGTCCGGTGCATACGGTAACGATGCTACTGGGTGATGAACTGATCTCCGGTCAGGTACTGGGCATTGAATCTGCTCGTACCGTGCGCGGCCATCGCTTTATGGGCGAATCCGAATTCACCATTGATAATGCTGACCAATACCCGAGCATCCTGTTAGAGCGCGGAAAGGTTATCGCCGATTATGAAGGGCGTAAGGCGTTGATCAAAGCCGATGCGCAAGCGGCTGCATGTCAGATTAGTGGTAATGCCGATCTGAGCGAAAGCCTGCTGGAAGAAGTGACCTCACTAGTGGAATGGCCGGTAGTGCTGACCGCATGCTTTGAAGAGAAATTCCTGGCAGTGCCTTCCGAAGCGCTGGTTTACACCATGAAGGGCGATCAGAAGTATTTCCCGGTGTATGACAACACCGGAAAGCTGCTGCCGAATTTCATCTTTGTTGCCAACATTGAATCCAAAAATCCGCAACAGATTATTTCTGGTAATGAGAAAGTAGTGCGCACGCGTCTGGCGGATGCCGAATTCTTCTTCAACACCGACCGTAAAAAACGTCTAGAAGATCATCTGCCGCGTCTGGAAACTGTACTGTTCCAACAGCAGTTAGGTACGCTGCGCGACAAGACCTATCGCATTCAGGCCTTGGCGGGCTGGGTAGCGGAGAAAATCGGTGCCGACGTTGCTCACGCGAAACGTGCCGGTTTGCTCTCTAAGTGTGACCTGATGACCAACATGGTGTTCGAATTTACTGACACCCAAGGCGTAATAGGGATGCACTACGCGCGCCACGACGGCGAAGCCGAAGACGTTGCTATTGCCCTGAACGAACAGTATCAGCCGCGTTTTGCCGGGGATGCACTGCCTGTGTCAGGAGTTGCCTGTGCATTAGCGATTGCCGACAAGATGGACACGCTGGCGGGAATTTTCGGTATCGGTCAACACCCGAAAGGGTATAAAGACCCGTTCGTTCTGCGTCGCGCTGCGTTAGGTGTACTGCGTATTATCGTTGAGAAACAGTTGCCGCTCGATCTGCAAACGTTGACGGAAGAAGCGGTACGCCTGTATGGCGACAAGCTAATCAACGCGAACGTGGTCGATGATATGATAAAATTCATGCTGAGTCGTTTACGCGCCTGGTATCAGGAAGAAGGTCATAGCGTGGACACCATTCAAGCGGTATTGGCCCGTCGCCCGACCCGTCCGGCAGATTTCGATGCTCGCGTGAAAGCGGTGAGTCACTTCCGTTCGCTGGATACCGCCACTGCGCTTGCCGCGGCCAACAAGCGCGTGTCCAACATCCTGGCGAAATCCACCGATACGCTGAACGCCAACATTGATGCTGCTCTTCTCAAAGAGAAAGAGGAAATTCAACTTGCCACCTACGTAACCGCGATGGAAAGCAAGATGGCAGCCTGGTTCGCTGAAGGGCGCTACCAGGAAGCGTTGGCGGAACTGGCCGAACTGCGTGAGCCGGTTGATAACTTTTTCGATAAGGTGATGGTTAACTCGGAAGATGAAAGCGTGCGCCTGACCCGCCTGACGCTGCTCAACAAACTGCGTAACCTCTTCCTGAAAGTGGCGGATATTTCCGTATTGCAGTAAGTGAACAGCGCAACGCGTAGCATCTAAAAAATAATGGCCGTTCATGTAGGAACGGCCCTTTTCTACCGGTGTCTTGCTACCTGTCCTCCTTCTCAAACGCCGTTTGTAGTGCCATCACCAGCGTATTGCAACCAGCTTTATCGATGATTAACGGTAGAGCCAACACCAGTTTCGGTCCGACCGGACGTACTACCGCCCCGGCATCGCTTGCTGTTTCTGCAATACAGCATGCCAACCCGTTATCTGCCTTTAATGAGCGCTTGCTTGCTTTGTCCTCTACCAGAATCCAGCGCCAGCATCAGCTCTTTGCCCGTACGTTGCCGCGGAGCTGAAGCGTGACTCAAACAGCAGCAGTTGATCCAGCAAGTATTCCTCCTGATGTGCGGCATTGGTTGATAGATTCTCCTGCTCAACAATATCCAACACTGTCAACCCGGCGGCGCAAGCCAACGGGTAACCACCATAGGTAAAGCTGGTCATCAGCAATTTACGCGCATCGAGATTGGCTAGATAAGCCGCTTCGATACGCTGATTCAGCACGGTAGCAGACAGAGGCACATATCCGGCGGTGAGTGCTTTGGCAAATACCATTATGTCTGGTTTTTCGCCCCAAACGCGTGAACCAAAATATCGCCCCGCTGCGGCCAAATCCGGTAACTATTCATCGGCGATCAGCAGTACGCTGTATTTATCACAGATCTTGCGCACCATCGGCCAAAAATTATGGGGTGGTACAATCAACGCCGCCTGCGCCCTGAACGGTTCAGCGATGAACGCGATGACCGTATCCGGTCCGTAATAAAGAATTTCACGTTCTAACTGCTTCAGCCAGCCAGCCGTTTGCGTAACATATCGGGATCGTCGCAGTTCCACGGGTTGCGATACTGCCAGGGTAATTCGATCTGCGTGCAATCTTCCAGCATTGGGCCATAGTTAAGACGATAAAACGGCAGGCCAGACACTGATGTGTTACCCATGTGTACGCTGTGATAGGCATTCTTTAGCGAGATAAAGCGCGTGCGGTGCGGCTTTTGCCTTGCAAAATCCAGTACTGACACGCCACCTTGAGGGCGGTATTCCCATACCGTCTGAGCCGCCCATGCTGTACAACATCCGCCGTATATCTTCTTGCTGTCTCATCTGAATGATGCGATTAGATAACGCTTCAGCCATCGGGTGGCTGACGCCATCAAACAATTTGTAGTAAGCCAGTTTATCCATTTGTTTGGCAATGGCGGCTTTCACTTCCGGGCTATTGTGACCCATATTTACGCACCACAGCCCAGCGAAGCTATCGAGCATTTTTCGCCCTTTATCATCTCAGATCTAGAGACCGTCGCCTTTAATAAAGCGCAGCGGTTCGCGTTTGGCCCAGTCATTCGGATGTGCCATATGGTGTTAAAAACGGTAATCAGTGTGGTTATAGGGCGTTGTCGTTGCTAACTCCATAAAATCAGATGACGGTAAGCCGTTGCCGCTTTGGCGGCAACGGACGAATCTGCGTAGCGTTACAGGGTTTCGACCATTTGGCCGATTCGTGAATAGTGCTCGGGCTCAATCGGCGTAGGAAGTGCACACTCATAAACCCGGCAAACGCCAACATCAGCACCAGATAGGATAACGATGACACCAGCGGCGAGGAGGAACCGCTTAATACATCATACATCGAGGTTATTGACCACCAACGCTAGCGCTGCCATACCAGCATGCCGATGGCGGAGAAGGCCAGAGCGATAAGGCGGCTCCAGTGTGACAACCTTCGACCACAGCAAACCGTCATGGCCAATGGCAAACAGGTAGCGGAACAGCGTGTTATGGAACGCCTGTGTTTCGGCAAATAGACTGGTGATCAGCACCACGGCGAGCAGCGTGGCACGTGGGATTATCTTGGCCGATTGCCGACACTATTCCGACTAAATTACCATCGCTTCAAAGCCGACGAAAGAGCAAATAGCGAAGATCATCGCAATGCTACATCGTCATGAAACACGGTGGACGGGTAAATGCGCTTATATCAAAAATAATAGGCTGGGTAACAATGGTGGCATCAACCAGCAACAAAATACCGACTTCCATCAGCATCAATACGTAAAGCACTTTGCCGCCCAGTTCCACTTTGGCAATGCCAAGCGCGACGACTGCCGCTTGCATCAGCAGCGAGAACAATCACCAGGGTGCTGCGATATCGATGTGCATCTGCACGAACTGCGCGAAGGAAGAAGCCAAATATGGCCGTGACGGCAAGTTGAATGGCGGTGTAAGCAAACAGTGCGATACTAAGCTCTAAGCTCGGCGATCCCACTATGGGTGCCCAGCCAGCCCTTGTGCGATATAGGCGTAGAAAACACAAATTCTACCATATAATAACGGCTCATGGCGATAAAACCAAAGCTGAAAATAAGCAGCAATGTGCCCACCAGAACATAAACACCAGTAACACCTGCGCCGTTACCTGCCATAAAGGCGACGGGCAAGCCCCGGCGACCCCGGTTAAGGGCAATGCTGCAGCAATAACAAAAAAGATGATCGACAAAAGGTCAAGGCTGCCTTTTTTGGAGTTGGTTCCCCTGCAGCAATACCGTCTGGGGAAGCTCGTTGTTTCGTTCCCCTACGTGATGGTTCATGGTCAACCTATACAGGGCTCTAGCGTGTGCGTTACCGAAATCTGGCAAACCTGAACGTGACGAATAGTCATTATTTTCAGTTTAAATGATGAACCGCACGCCGTGTGTGAGAGGGGCAGTTCAGCAAACAGGCGTTGTAGTCAGCAGTAAACTGCGACAGGTACCAGAAGCCCCATTTGGAGGCGATTTCGCTGATCTGTGCGTACTCTCCTTGCATCACCAGCATGAGTTTCATCCTGTTTAGTCGCATGTTTTTCAGGAATACGGCCGGGCTTTGGCCAGTGACGGTTGCAAAACAGTTTTTCAGGGTGCGACGTGAGGTGTGGGTCAGTTGGCACAGCTCATCCATGCTCAGTGGCCGATTAGTGTGTCCTCTGCTTTTGTAACGACACGCTGCGCCTTTTGCAGAGAAGGGCACACGCTGATGGTCTGGGTAGGTACCACGGTTGTGAAAAAGTAAAGGTAAGCTCGCGGATATCACTGAGAAATTTAAACTGAGCATATCGTTGCGCAAATTGCAGCGGGTGTTCCATCACGCTGTGCAACATGGCCAAGATGTGTTCTCGCAACCGGTTGGCAAGGAGATCTTGATGAATGATTAATGGAGTAGACCCGGTTCGGTAGTTCATCGGTGATATCCGATAACAGTGCGAAAGGAATGCTCAGTACCAATAGCGAAGAGATTTCCGGCGTTTGCAGCATCAACTCGCCGCCGTCGTAGGACCAGGTAATGTCCTGCTGTGTCAGGATGTTTCCTATCCAGCGCGCTTCTCCCGATAGCGCATTAAACACCCCAAGGCAGAGCGTGCCCGTTCGGCCCTGGCCGCGTTGAAACACCGATTGTGACAGTTGCTCTTGGTAGAATTCTACGCCATCCAATCAGACCTCTTTTAGGCTACCTTCAAATCGCCCGTGAGAGATTTGGTCATAGCGTAATGCCCAATCGGTCAAAAGTTGACTGTATTGTGCTAGTTCCTGAATGCACGATGCGCAATGAAAACCGTTTTGCTCACCAAGATGAAGTGCTGGTGTCATCGTCTGTCTTTCCTGGGTTGTGATGGGATATACTCACTCTATGAAGTAAGAATCACGTCAGTGCAACGGCAAAAAATGGCAGATTTTATCTCTGCTTTTCAGGACTGTGAGTGATGCTTTTACTGCATATGGTCGTAAAACAGAGGGAAGTAGAATGGTTCCTGCCATAAGCGTGTTTTACGGTGTGGTGTTGTACCGTTATGGGCGTGTTGCTCAATTTTGCAGCAGTGCGTTGTTATCCGGCCACCGCCTCCTGAAGTATCCCAGTGGCGTGGCAGAAAAAACAAGGGTATCGCGCTGATTCGACTATGCTTAAGGATAAGGCGTAGCAATGTGGTCCGCTTCTTCACCGGATAAGACGTGCGCTAAGGAGTATAGCATGAAGATAACAACTGGGTGGCGCGCGCTGGCTATTGCTGGTGCTGGCGTTGGGTATGGTGTTCCAACTGGCGGCCTGCACTAAGTGATAATCAGATACCGTTGTTGAAACCATCGCTATAGGGTAATAGCGCGAGGTGGCGATAATATTTAGTGATATTGGTCACATAATAAAAACAAAATTACGGTATTACAATATGATTAAAGTCATATGGCACTGCCATTCTTCCGGTGTATAGACCTTGATGGAAAGCGCATGAATGCGGTTATCCGCAATGTACTCCATCAATGGCGCGTATACGGCCTGCTGCTGTTTGATACGACGAATACCAGCAAAAATA
>JBPETC010000056.1:0-12626 GCA_051710325.1 Symbiopectobacterium sp. | reverse complement strand
TGCTTCGAGCTTAAGTTCTGCCGTGAAATGTTTTGCCATTTACTCACCTGTCGTATTGTTGAGGTAAGCATATCACCTCCGATAACGTAGCCTATATCAGTGTGATAATACAGAAAACCGACGCAATGAGCAGCAACACCCCACGCTGAACGCACAGTTAGATGCCCTGTGATAGAAGGCACTCTCTGCCTGAAAGACGAAGGCAGTTTTCATGAGCTCAACCCGGATGGTACGCCGAGAGATTATGTCTCTTTCAACAGTTGGAAATGGCCGCAAGGCGTGAGCCTGTACGGTCTGTCACGCCTGTGGGATCTCATCCGTCGAGAGGATCTGCTTGCTACTTTATCACCTGGTTTTATAGGCAGATTGCGTAGGGTTTACCGTCGCTCAATGTAAATACCACCGCGCCGATGCTTGCCGCTGTCGCTTCTGTGGCAACACACACGTAATGACGATTACGTGTGTGTTCTGGACGATTGAGCGAATGATGTGATGACCAAACTGCCACGCATGCCAGAACAAGGATTCCAGCATGTGGTATCTGACGGCGTGAACTAGATGGATATATGGGACGACACGCTGTTTATGGTGGTGCTGTTCCTTTTTGCGCATTACGGTACAGTGTCAGGCCGTCAGAAACTGGTTGACGAAGCAGTACGCCAGTTATTGCTGCACGCACGCTACCTTAACGGACCCGAAAACCGGCCTGTAGTATCACGGCAACCGGCCTGTAGTATCACGGCTTGAGCTTTGCGCAAAATAGCAATGTTGCGCAAGCCCGCTGGGCGCGTGGCAACGCATGGATCACCATTGGAATTCTCTACCTGCTGGAAATTATCCCTATCGACAATGGTGTTCGTCTCTATCTGTTAGAGTGCCCCACAACGCGTAGGTGAACACCCTAATCAATCTGCAAGCCAGGAAAGTGCCTGGCATGCCCTGTTTGACCACCTTGACAACTACGAAGAGATTTCCGATACAACCAGCTTTGGCTACGGCTTGCTGAAAGGCGCACGCCTGGGCTTGGGTGATGAACGCTGGCTGACGGCTGGGAAAAAGCGTTACAGGCAATGAGCCAGAATATCGATGTGCAAGGCACAGTGCAGAATGTTTCGTACGGTACTCGCATTTGGGGGTGCAAGCTTGATTTTTATAAAGAGGTTCCGCTGCAACTACCGCCTACGGGCAGTCGCTTGCCATATTGTGTTTGAGTGAATGCACCCGTATTGCGAAACAAATGATCTAAACGCATTATGATCCGGGGAATAATAAATGAACACTAACACGATGTATCACCGCGCTTTGCAACAGGGTGACGCAATCCGTTACTGGCACTATTCCGATACCGTCAGCCAACGTTATGATGTACTCGATGTTCCTATGTAGGCTGACATAGAGACCCGTTTTCTTCCTGAGCAAAAGAAAAGCTTCATTCCGCATACCTGTCTTTGCCTGGTAGACTTCCAGCAACGCTATCTGGAGAAGATACCACAGCAGTTCGGCGCGTTCGAGCTGACGCGATGGTGGTTCCCCTTCAATTCTGACCGCGTAGACCTTCTGGTTACACCTTACCCGCATCGGTGCCTGGGCACAAACCTGTCTGGAAGCCGAAACCACCGGTGAGGTAACCCTGCGTTTCACAACCTGCGGCGGCGGAATTGTGCAGATTAATGGCGAAGATGTCGCCTGGAGCGCCGCCTACCAGCGCAATCTGAAAACGTCATTGAGGTCACCGTTTCTTTAATATCAGGGCTAAACGATGTTCGGGTCTGGTTTGACGATCTGGCAGAATGGTGGGATATTCGCTTTTTCTTCTAACTCGATTGCGTGGTGGCATACTGGTTAATGTGGCACTGATCTCACCGATTGATGCACAGGGAGTCGCTGAAATAGAGGCGCTATTGGAAGGGATGTCCTTCGAATACTCCGACCTACAGCCACGAAGATATCAACCTCTGCTTCCCTTCGCCTGCGATCCCCGGCCGCTGACCATCGCCTGCCGCGTACTTGGCGATTTTATTTCTCTGGATATAGCCCTATTGAGCTGGAAACCGAATTGCGCCCGGGCCAACAGATAGTACGTATCGCCAATACAGCGCAGCTCCCAGCGGATTTCCGCAACTTCGTGATTACGCTATCCAGAGGAGAGTTATCAATAAGCAGCACCCTTTGCGTCAAGATTTATCATGCCACCGCGCAGCAGGTTGTGCCAGAGAACCTTAGCCGCGCGTATTGCCGAAGCGCTGCACATGCTCGCCACGCGAGCGGAGTACAATAGTGTTAAAGCGTTGGCCAGACTGGCCTGCGCATGGCCGATGAGGAAAACCACGTCATGCTAGAAGGGGGATTGCCTTCGGTACTGGATTGTCATGATTATGCTATTGCTATAGTGCCGCATCGCCTGGAGTGATACCATCGCACCTGCCACCCCGGAAAAAATAGATGCCGCCATTCTGTATTTCCGCTACTGGATGGATGAACCGGTCAACGACGTGCAGTGGTAGTGATCGGAAAACCATGTACTGCTGCTTCACACTGCCACCTATCTGGCGGGTAGCTTTTCCACAGGCCACGTTCATACGCTGCCAACCGCAGCGGGAATCAGCAGGCTGCCTCCATCAAGCAGAGGGTGTTCGATTGTCTCACCCATTTTGAATCCTGCGAGATGTCCGAGTGGAACTCTGTCCCTATTTCTTAGTGGATTTAAAAGGGTGACCACATTGGCCGCGCTTTCTCCTGACGCCGATATTGCCGCACGCAGCCGCCGCGCTATCCAACACTTGATTGAGCAAATCGCCCGCTCCTGTCATCAGGACATTCTGACCTCCTCTCAGGGACGCTCTTACGAGCACACGCTGCGCGCCGTACGCTCATTATAGCTGGCTGCAATTTCCCGCCTGCTGTTTTGGGCAAAGGCAACTATACCTTCCGCTTCCACGCTTTGCCGCAGTTGGCGCTACTGCTGCGCGACCACCACGGGTTTGGCCATCGATCCGGCACTGGCTGAGGTTGCGGATGGCAGAAAGCGACGGCGAAAGAGTGGTGCTTTGCCAAATGGGCTAACCGCGCGTCGCAAAATTGTACCACTACAAAACTCGCCATGTGGCAATGGACTCCATTTCCGGTTGTCGCTGGGGCGAATGAGGATATCAGGAGCCGCCGTTGCATCTGCGCATTGGTGATATTCCGAGATCAACCATCCCGGCGAAACCATACACGGCGGAATCGGCAGACCCTCCTACTGGGGCGGTTGCGGTACACTACCACGCGTCCAGCAATATCGTGGGCTAGCGGTGCTGACTTTCAACCCCCACGAAGGGCAACCGAAGTTCACCCACGCCTGGCTACACAGCACATTTTTAGCGATGTACGTATACCCTCTAAACACATCGCATTGCAAATGCGGCGCAGGCATGGCGCTGTTGTTCGGTTCTCAGCCCTTCCACATTTTAGAAACAGGCCCGACACGCCACTGTGAAGTACAGCTGCACGGAAAATAACCACCTGGCTGATGCGTCTGAATGATGCCGCAGACATTCAATCGCTGGACTACTTTCAATTTAGCCAAAAGAAGCTGTTGTCCCTCATGGCAACAGCCAAACTACCGCCATCTCGCCGCCTCCCAAAGACCGCTATCGCTGGACTATTTGCTCGATGCTAATGTTCGCCACCACGGTGAACTACATGGATCGTCAACTGCTCGGGTTACTGGCGCCAATTCTGCAATAAAGATATCGTCTGTACGCATATGGAATACAGTTGGCTGGTCAATACCTTTACCAGTGTAACGCTCAGGTTTCTCGGCCAGTTCCGCTTTGGCTTGTGCCACCAGCGCCGAGTTCTGTAGCAAATCCACAGTTAATGACGCCATAGCTTCGGCTGCATAGGCAGTGCCTTTTTACGCCGCAGGCTCTTTACCCTGCGCTACCACCTGCCAGGAGTAGCCGGGGTGCCAATAACGTAGGTAGCGTCGCGAATTTGTACGGTAGGAACTACCCAGCTTACCATGCCGACGTCGGTATAGCCGATAAAACTATTGTCCTGGCTGTAAAGCGGATAGATACCTTCATGCAATGCGCGCAGGAGTTTGAAATATCTTCTGCACTCATGGCGGTTTGGAATTTAGCGGCAAAAGTGCGGTTCGTATCATAGAACTAAATCGGGCCAAGCGCCAGAAAATGTTTATGCATGCGCTATTCCAACGGTGCGTTACCCAGCAAGTTGATATCGCAGCTAATCACTTCCCAGCTCACTTCTGTTCTATTTCGCTAATCATCGCCGCGCCTTGTGCGATTTTCTTCACGCGTTTCACCAATTGGTGGAGTTCATGTAACTAACGTATCGCACCAGATAGCGTACCGTTGCGTTAGCCTGAACCACGTTCGGTACATGACCAGCGCTACCAGCGCTGCCGGTGATGGCGTAGTGTACGCGCGCCGATGAAGGCATGTCTTTGCGCATATAGTTGACGCCAACGTTCATCAGCTCTACGACATCGAGCGCACTGCATCCCAGATGTGGGCTGCTGGCGGCGTGCGAAGCACGGTCCTTGAAGTAAAACTTCAGTTCGTTTCAGGCCAGGGAGGGAGTCTTGGCTTATTAACGCCGGTAAAGGTGGCCGGGTGCCAGTAGATAGCAATATCCACATCGTCAAACACGCCCTCTTTGACCATAAAACCTTTAGAGGAGCGCCATCTTCCACCGGGCAACCGTAAAAGCGTACGGTACCGAGTAACTCTGATGCTGTTGCAGGTAATCTTTTACCGCAGTAGCGGCCTGAAATGCTGCGGTGCCAAGCAAATTGTGACTGCAGCCGTGACCGTTATCACCCGCATCCGATAGGGCAAAGTTCAGAGGCGCCCGTTTGCTGGCTCAGTCCCGGAAACGCATCGTATTCACCAAGTATGGCAATTACCGGTTTACCGGAACCAAATTCGCCCAGCAAGCCTGGTTGACATCCCGGCAATACCCGTTCAGGCGAAAGCCTTCCTGCTTGAGTACTACTTCATGCAGTACAGCAGAGCGCATTTCTTCATAGTTGAGTTCCGGTACATCCCATATGCTGTCGCTAAGCGCGGTGAACTGCGGATTTTTCACGGCAATCAGTTCGCGCAGGACGTTAACAGTGTGTGTCTATGTCGGACAAGAAGTGTTATTCTGATGATGAAGTCATGAATCATGTGCTCCTATGGTGATGATCGTGAATGAAATGGAAAATAAAAAGACGTGGCGTCTGATTGCAGCCACGTCTTTTTATTCACATTAGGTTCGCGAGAAGGCGAACAGAGCGGGGTGGTGTCCATGCCAAATTATTTTTCACTCAGCTTCTTGATGGTGCCGTTTGCTTTAGCCTGCTCGATACTTTATCAAACATGGCTTTCAGCTCAGGATCGCTTTTACGTAGGCCGATGGATGAAACGCTGCCCAAAATGCCGCCGATAAATTTCAGGCCCGTCATCAAGATTTAATAGTTTGATTTGTCAGCAGTATTTTTATATAAGGTGGAGAACCGATAACCAGATCGACGCGGCCAGATTTCAGGTTCAGATCGTGCTCTTGTATGGTTTTGTATTCGTGTACGGTATCATGCCTTTGAGGTATTTATCCAAGAGCGTGCTGGCGATCAAGGCAGACTGAACGCTAATGGTTTTGCCTTTCAGCGCAGCATTGAATGACGTAGAGAATGCGTTAGCTAGACAAAGCGCATAAGCGGCGGCAGCGAGTTTGGTTTTTTATTATTGAGGTATCTCCTTGTGGTTATCTGTTGTGTTCTTAAGCCTGGCATTGTGTTGATAAAAGTAATTCTGTTACAAACTTGGCAAAAACTGGCAAAAACTGGCAAAAACTGGCAAAAACTGGCAAAAACTGGCAAAAACTGGCAAAAACTGGCGGAAACAAGCTGACTGTCTGGCAGTAAACATCTGTTCCGGCATGCCTTGTTCTTCGATCTCGCCCTGATACAGGAACACCATGCGGTTGGTTATAGACTTAACGTGCAAAGTCCATTTCATGGGTGACGACCAGCATGGTCATGCCTTTATCGGCTAACTGGCGCATCACGCGCAGCACTTTTCCGACCAACTTTCCGGCTAACTCTGGGTCCATCGCTGAGTTGGTTCATCAAAAACAGTATCACCTTGGGTGATATGGCCAGCGCACGTGCAATTGCGACACGCTGTTGCTGCCTACCTAAAAGGTGGGCAGGGTAGTAATGATGTTTATCCGCTAGACCGACACCTTCTCAAGCAACTGCTTGGCATGTTCTTTAGCGTCCTGTTGGCCGCGTTTTAGTACGTGGATCGGTGTTTTGATCACTTTTCCAAGTACGGTTTTATGCTATATTAAATTTAAGTTTTGAAATACCATACCAAGCCGGGTATGGATACAGTCGATCTGTTTCGAGCTGGCTGGACGATTTTCCTTTGGCGATTGGCACTGGCAATCAGGTTTATGGCGCGATACGCGACCGTAAATTCGACATGCTGATCGGGCGAGTTGGCGTCGCGGTCGATCCTTATCCGCACTCCAGCCTGCGTTCCGTGGTGTATAACCTGGATAACAGTGATGAAGCCAAACTTACCAACTTCCAAGGGTGGAGAACCTCTTTCTACAATGCACAACTGAACGAGAGGATCAATCAGGCGCTGCTGGAGAAAGATCCCGCCAGGCAGAAGCAGTGCTATGCTGAGATACAGGACCGCTATGAAGCCGCTTTATTCGAACATCATTCCGGTCTTGCAAATGGTTGATTCCGTGGTGCAACGAAAAGATGTTGTAGACTTTGTGTCACATTCGTCATCGACCACCCGCTTGTATCTGGTGCACAAGCAACGCTGAAGCCTGAGTAAAGCGTGGCATTTCCTCTCATGCCTTCATCCTACGAGGTAAATCATGGCATCAGCGGCGCTTGAAGGTAGCGGAGCTGGTACTGGAGGTGTAGGGGGAGAAAAACATGGTTTTCTATGATTGGCTCAAACCGGGTCGTTACCCTATCGCGTAGCCAAGCGATTGTTACAGGCTGCCTTCACGCTGTTTGGGTTGTTGATTCTAACTTTTATTATTGGTTTGATCGTGCCGATCGACCCGGTGTTGGCGATCGTCTGTCAGGATGCTAACCAAAGTACCCACAAGCAGCTAGGCCTGGATAAGCCGCTGTATGTTCAATTCGATATCTACTTCAATTCACTGCTGCACGGAGATTTGGGCAATGCGATGCTCACCGGCTGTCCGGTAGTGTATGACATTATCCACGTATTTTCTGCCACGGTGTAACTGGCAACGATGGCGATTATCGTGATGCCGGGCTTGGGTGTGCCGCTCGGCGCAGCAAACGGGCGGACTATATCGTGCGCTTTATCAGCCTGGCGGGTTTCTCCGCGCCATATTTTCTGGTCGGCATGATGGGGCTGTTGATATTTTACGCCTGGCTCAACTGGGCCTATGGCGCAGTGCACGTGGATATGGCATGGGACGGCATGGTGGAAAATCATACACCGCTTACTGCTGGTGGATTCCTTACTGGCGCGCGAATGGGCAGTGTTCTTCAATGCCCTGAACCATCTGGTGTTACCTGCCACCATTCTTGGCTTCCATTCGCTGGCCTATAATTGAGGCCGTATTCTCCTGGCCGAGCTTTTGCTCCTATCTGACGGGCAGCCTACTGCTGTGGGATATGAATGCGGTGATGGGCTGCGTGCTGCTGATGGGGCTTGATTTTCGTCACCCTTAACCTGCTCTCCGATATGTTGTATCAATCTTCGATCCGAGGACTTGCGCATGAGTATGTCTTCTGAGTCGGTAATCGGCTCCTCGCCGGCGGCTAAAAATGGGCGAATTCAAGTGCGTGACGAGCGTCTATTCAATTTCCTGCGCCTGCTGGCGAAAAATCCATTGACGGCCATTGGTTCGCTGATTGTGCTATCACTGATTATCATCGCCATTTTTACCCCTTGGCTGGCAACGCACGATCCATTAGTACAAGATATGGCAAATGCCCTGCAAGCGCCGTGGCCGCTAATTGGTTTTGTACCGATGAGTTAGGGCGCGATGTGTATAGCCGTCTGATGTATGGGCTCATGCATCAAGCTGTACATTGTTGCGCTGGTTTCGGTAACCGTTAGCACCATCGGTTTGATGCTTGGCGTATACTACGGCAGCATCGTCGATACTATTCTGATGCTCGTCACCGATATCTTAATCTCCATTCCCAAGTCTTGGTGCTTGCACTGGCGTTTGTTATCTCCTTTGGAGAATGGTTAGAGCATGTGGTGATTGCCATTACCTCACCGCCTGGCCGCCTATTGCACGTCTGGCGCGTGCTGAAACACTGTTGCTGCATCAGACGGATTTCGTTTCTGCGGTAAAACTGCAAGGCGCATCGTCGCTGCGCATTTTGGTGCATCACACATTGTGCCGCTGTGTCTGCCTTCGGTGATTATCCGTATCACCATGAACATGGTGGGCATCATTCTGATCTCTGCCGGGCTTGGCTTTCTGGATTGATACTAGTATGTAACGCCCAAGCAGTGTTACGAATACCCGCATTATTCATTGCCAAGTCAATAGCACGATAAGAATAATCGTGTTGGAAGGTGCGTTTACATGATTGACAACGGTAGAGTTTACACTGATCAACTTACTGAATACTTGAGGACCCACTCCCTTTATAACCTTCAATCAAGCAGTAATAAATTGACTTGCATTCCTAAGCACTAACCAAAAGACATTCGCATTACAGATTTTGGTTTTAATAAAATAGAAACTTTTCTCGGTAATTTACCACAAACCATTACCCATTTAAAATTAAACAACAATAATATCACGACAATTTTAGAAAAAATTACTAGTTTAAATGATGGAATGGAGATTGACTTAAAGAATAATAAGCTATCGGTAAAAGAAAATCAAAAATAATGAATCTACAAACAAGTGAAAGCTATAATGGCCCTCACATTGAAACTTAAATATTAGTTAAAACTATCCCTACTTATAATAATAAGATGGGGTGTTTTAGTTAAGTGGAATTCTTACACAATTGTTATCGCGAATTATTTACAATCATCAGTTATTTTCACAACAGCTTCATCGAGTACATCAGCGTTTTCAGAAGCAAAAATGGCAATGCCTTTGACAGGCATGCCTTCTTTCAAGATACCGATGGTCAATTTCTCATCCACTGTGTCAAGCCTGAACATTTTATTATCAGGGGAGTACGCCTCTAAGCACAGTTTAGACAAATCGACGTCATCACCAAATAGCTTATTAACACGGTCACGTCAAAAATTTTGGTATAAGCAAGTTTATTTCCCAACGGAGATTGAAAAGCTAGATTGTACTGTAGCATATACCGCTATATTATCAGGCATCTATGTATTTGCAGCAAAACTAAAGCCAGCCAGAGCCAAAGTGGCAACAATCATTAAAACTTTCATATCCATCCATTTCAGTAGGTTTTTGTCTTGATTACTGTATATATAAAGATATAGCTTATTGAAGTAGTACATCAGCTAACCTAAACATTTATTAAATGGATTTTTTACTATTTGTACAATACGGATTTTAGAATCTAATCTTCTAATTTTTAGAAAAAAAGAACCCGCTCACGCAAGTCCAGGTCGTCTATTCAATTTCGGCGTGTATTAATACACATCCCATTCAGGCTGGCCTAAAAGGGATGCAATAAAGCATTACTGCTGAGTCGGCGCGCTCGTCATTTTCTTTAGGTCTTGATCGATAAAGAACAGACCCCCTTGCGCGGTACTCACCAATGCTAACTTGTCGAGAATGGATTTAAACAATTTCTCTTCTTCATGTTGCTCAGCAAGATACCATTGCAAGAAATTGAACGTTGAATAATCATTATGCGTCATTGCAGAATGAGCCATATCATTAATTTTTCTCGTAATTAATTGCTCATGCTCATAGATTTGCTCAAACACGTCAGCCAAAGATGCGAAATCGAGCGGCGGGGCGGCGATAGCCCCAAGAACTGGCATGCTGCCGGTATCATCCAGATAATTGAAGAGGCGTTGCATATGCTCCATTTCTTTCTGAGAATATGTTTTCAGGAATGCTGACGCACCTTCGAACCCTTTATCACCACACCATGCGCTCATTTGCAGGTATAAATTAGCAGAATAGAATTCCAGGTTTAGCTGATCGTTTAATTGTTGAATCATCTCTTTTTTAAGCATCTTTCATTCCCTTTGATTGGCAGGTGAGTCAATTTTTTCCATTATGCCTTTCTGTTAAAAAATAAAAATATTTTATTGTTAAAATAATTAACATAAAAAATAATCAATTATTAATCATTAACTTAAAATAATTGATACCGATTTTCAGTTCCATAAAATGGTTATTTATCTCATCCATTTAAAAATGGTTTTTATTTCATTTTAATGTAGTGCAGTTTTTTATAAAAACCGCCATATCGACTTAATAAGCTAAAGAATAATAATTCTTTTTTAGAATCAGGTCATGAAGCAGTATCCGTGTATGTCCGACAGGCAAAATGCTATCATACACGCTCACCGGCGGCCTTGAGGATAAGAATAATGGCGTATAATCTGGCTAACCATCCTATGCAAGAGATGGATAAAGTGAATGTTGATCTCGCAGCCTCTAGCGAGGTGTTTAAGGAGCGCTACAACATGCCGATCATTCCAGAAGTCGTTGAAAGAGAGCAGCCCGAGCAGCTGCGTGACTATTTTCGTGAACGCATTGCATTCTACCGCTAGCGCTCGTTGCAATTTTCTCACCTCCTCTACGAACCCAAGGCAAAATAGCCTGAAATCTGTTGTCCAAAGCACTTTTTTCGCTTGCATATGTTATTCCGAACAGGCGGTTAATGGTAAGGCACATTACCTTTTACCGAGAGAGGCAAATCAAACGATTATAAAGGCATGGACAGTAAAAAATAGCAAGAAAAACCGTTAAAAACCGCAGCAGAAAAACGGGCAGATAAACGATCAAAACGCGCTCAGAAAACCGATACGGTAAGTTGATTCTCTAGTGCGTTGAACGGGTGTAAATCCCGCACTCAGCGGGATTTACTCCAGTCGCTACCCTATATCTTATTTCTCTTCGACCATCAGCAAAAATTCGTATTCCAGCACAATGTCTTCGTATTGTTTGAATCATCCCGATTTTCCTCCGTGTCCGGCGTCCATGTCGGTTAACAACAGCAACAGATTGTCGTGAGTTTTCAGGTCACGCAATTTGGCAACCCATTTGACGTGTTATCAATATTAAACTTGTGAGTCATGCAGCCCAGTGGTAATCAACAGATACGGGTAAGCTTGAGCACTGACACTTTCGTAAGGGCTATAGTTTTTGATGTAGTCATTTTGATGTAGTCATAATAACGTTCCTCACCTGAATTCCACCATTCATCATACTCCTCACTCGTCAAAGGAATTGATTCATCAAGCATGGTGGTCAGCACATCGACAAACGGAATTTGTGACTCCACACCTTTAAACAGTTCAGTGGCTAGGTTAACCACCGTGCCTATCAACAAGCCTCCGGCGCTTCCACCCATGACATAAAGCTGCTTTTCATTACCATATCCCTGCTCCATCAATGCGCGGAAAATATCAATAAAATTAGTAAAGGTATGCATCTTATTAAGCAAGCGCCAATCATCATACCATTGCTGCTCCAACTCTCCGCCGCCGCGAATGTGGTTAACGCAAACACAAACCCCGATCGAGCAGGCTAAGGCGACTCACGCTAAAATCCAGCTCCATACTGCTAACGTAGGCAACGTAGCCATACATCAGTAACGGATTATTACTGGGCTGGTAGCAGTCACAGGTGATACACTAGCGACACCGGCGGTACATCGACGCCATCACGTACGGGAATCCACAGGCATTCACTGCAATAATCCAAGGGGGGAGAAGTGTTTGACCTTCGCCTGTTTGAGCAGGTGCTGTTAGCCGCTATCCAGATTAATCTTGTACAGCCAGGTTGGCGTGGTCATGGACGAATAGCCAAAACGCAACAACGACGTTTCAGGCGTCGGATTGTAAGCGAGCCAGGTAACGTAGCTAGGATTGTTAAAGCTGATGTTCTTTTCGGCATCACTCTGCCAATACACCTAACGCAGCGAGGTTAAGCCCTTCTCCCGTTCTTCTAGTGCCAGCTAATCGCGGAATAGCTCAAAACTTTCCAGCACGCAACTACTATTCGGCGCGATGAGCGTTTCCAATGCGGATTCATCCCAGTCTATAGCGCAGATACAGGCCGAAGTTTTTCCCTCACGGTTCGAGCGCAATGATAGAACGCGCCCTGATAGTGATCTACACCATACTCATGATCTTTGCGGCGCGGAATAAACACCTGAGGTACGGCGTTACTGTCGTGCGCATCCAGCAAGCGAACTTCCGTACTGGTGGTACTGCTCAAAAAAAAGATAACGATATACGATTCAGAGGTAGTTTTACCCAAACTAACATAATAGATATAATTATGCTCTTTATAGACTAACCGATCCTGACTCTATATTACTCAACTAAAACTGGCCACGGGTTTAGAGTTTTTCCAGAACCGATTTTCTGATTGGTTTGGTGGTAACTCACCGTTATAGTCGTGCGGTCTGAGTGTACTGTAATATCCCGCGATAT
>JBPETC010000055.1:0-12650 GCA_051710325.1 Symbiopectobacterium sp. | reverse complement strand
TGCCATAACTGTGTTTTTTTACAGAGACTGTCTGTTCACAAAACGAACATCTTACATCAACTGTAGCCACAGTATCTCCACATCCAAAACAGGAGGGTTTATACTGTGATTAATTTATTGGATGATTGACCGAGAAATCCAGGGTAAATAATAATACTTGGCCTTTGTATATCTTGTTTCTTAACGAGATAAAAATTAATCTTGAATCAGGTCCTGCCGTCCATTAGTCCTTTTTGCGACGAACTGCTCGTCTCATCGGAGCACACACGAAAAATGAAGAAGCATGACTGATGAATTCGTATCCTTGCTAACGCGAAGGCGTTATTGGGGATGGTTATTGATTTCATGAAGGAGTGTTTATGGCTCCATTGTGCTCAATCCCCTCCTTTTCTTTTGCATCAGGTCACCTGCCAATTCGCGACCGGCTTGACGCTTTTCGGTCCGCTTAATCTATCGCTTGAATCCTCATTGTTCTACTTGGTCGGGCGTAACGGCTGCGGAAAAACGTCGCTGCGCGTCTACTGGCAGGGCAAGAGGTTCCCGCTTTCGGTCATATTGAACGCGGGGCTCTCTGGTTTATTTTGCTCAGTAGCATAGGATTTTATCAACTACAACGCTGGCTGATCTGCTGTGAGGTTACCAGAACATTTTGGTGTGCGCCAGCATCTCGAGTCAGGCGACTATTAGTTGGAAGATCTCGAACTTCTGGAGGGTCTGGGATTTACAAGAGCGTTTGGCGACTGCGTTTGCCCAAGCCCGCTTGTGCCGGCATTTATTCATGATAAACGTGCTGCTGAGTTGAGCAGCGGTAAGCGTTTGAAGGCAGTTTTTTGCTTGTGTGATGTGGCTGTAGCGCCGCGATGCTGCACAATTACTGTTGCTGGATGAACCCCACCAACCATCTCGATCTTACGTCAACACAGGCGATTGAGGATGCGTTATCCACATTTCCTGGGCAATGATTGTGATATCACACGATGAAGCCTTTCTTTCTGGTTTGAGGCTTACTCACAGCCTATAGAATGCCGGGAAACGGTGTGGTAGTGTGAACATGAGTAGCGAAGGCGCTAATTTGAAAATGGCGGATGTATAACCGTGATGATTCAAATTTATTGATGTTCTTCATCACTTGTCGGTGATTTTCTCCAGACAAAAAAGGGCGTAGAGTAATCTTATCGAGTGCACTGGCACATTGAATGTATTGGAAGAGAATGAATACACGTGCGCAATAGCGTCAGTTAGGTGAAACCCTACCGCATCCTAAAGGCATCATCGCAGTCTCGGCCCATTGGTTATACCCGTGGTACCGCTGTGACGGCTATGGAGAAGCCGAGCACCATCCATGATTTCGTCGGTTTCCCGCAGGCTCTGTTTGATACTCAGTATCCGGCACTGAGATCACCTGAATTAGCGGAGCGCATTCAACAGGCGCTGGCACCTCTGCCGGTGATTGTTGACCACAAGCAGTGGGGTTTGGCCACGGTTCTTGGGGCATATTGATTAAAATGTACCCGGATGCGGATATTCTTGTGGTACAATTGAGAGTGACAGACATGAAATCAGCAGAGTATCACTCCCACTCCCAGTTGGAGTGCAAATTGGCAGCGCTGCGTGATGAAGGCTATATGATTGTCACCAGCGGCAACGTGGTGCAGAACCTGCGCATAGTGAAATGGGATGGCGATGCCACGCCTTATGACTGGGCGTGGTTTCCTTTAATCAGATTGTCAAAGACAATCTAAAAAACTATCAGGGTGATAACCACCCGTTGGTGGAATTTATGCAACATAAGGGGGCGACGTCGTCGAACACGACGCCTGACCACTTTTACCGCTACTTTATGTGCTGGGCAGTTGGAATGGGATGACAAAGAACCCATCACTGTACCCGTCGATGGTATTGTGATGGGTACCTTAAGTATGCCTGTCGGTCAAGTGGGCGGTTAAGTTTGAATATCAAGCGCCCGTGCACAGCACGGGCTTGTCTTATCCGTAGTGGCATCAGCCGATTTTTAATCGAGTCTAAAAATCCTGCGCTGTTTTTTGTGGCTATCGGACGCTTTGGCATTATTCAGCAGGCGGTTTGCCCAAAATGCTGATGCTTTAGCATCTTTCTTCAACGCTTTGCCATCGGCTAGCAGGCTTGACAGCACCATTTGCGCGATCGATTAGCATCGGCTGCTTTGGTAAGGTTACGCCTGCCCCTGCTGAGGATTGTGTGGAATTCTTTTCGAGGTAAAGTAGGTTTTGCTTACCGCAAACTGTGAGGGCACATTGTGAGGGCACACATGCCCACTGTCCGCGGCGCGTTTCAGCCACACAAACCCTTCTATCCAGGCGCTGTCTGAACCGCTGGTGGTTAAGGTTGTACGCCAGGCGGTTCTTTGCTTCCAGATCACCCTTCTCTGCGCGTTTTACCAGGTCGGTATCTTCATCGTAGATGGCGCATTTACATCGGGAGGCAGAGAAGCGGTGCTGGCGGCGCAAAGTGTAGCACCAGCAGCGCAGACAGAAATCGCTTTTTCATAAAAGTCCATGAAGTAAATAACGCTATTGAATATCGGAAAAGAGAGCGTGTTCTTTAATTTTTTAGTAATTAATTCAATTATATAATGATATCAGCATTATGCTACTAAATAATTATCGTTTCCGGTAATGGAGGTTGCTGCTGGCAAACTTATCTAAAATCGCCACTTTTCGCCCACTTCCGTCATTCCTGCGCAGGCGGGAATCTCTGACAAGTGAAACGTGTTTCTTCTCACAGAGATCCTCGGCTTTCGCCGAGGATGACGAAGGGAATAAAGCGACTTTCCTGGCAGTAAGAATCAGTCCAGAAATGATATGCTGGTAAAAGCGTAACAGATCCTGAATGATCATTTTGCAATCTTCGTGCAGGCCAATACCGCACGGCTGATCTTTGACTAACCAATTGCCGATCACCGTATGGCTGTCGCTAAAGGTTGGCAGTGGGTGATACTGCTGAACGATCTTACCTTCTTCGCCGTAAGGGCTATCTACAGCGGCGATCTGCTGCCCATTTTCACGATCTGAAAATTGGCACCTTCACGTGAGAACAGCGGTTTTACCACGTAGCTGTCGAGTGTCGGGTGGTCATCATCGGCAAAATAGGCGGACAGCAAGTTGGGATAGTTGGGGAACATTTCCCATAGTATCGTCAGCAACGCCTTGTTGGATATGATGATTTTCCAGGCCAGTTCCAGTCAGCACACGCCCGTATTTTCCATCTTTGTGGAAAATATTTCTCGCCGCATAAATTCCCACGGGTAGAGCTTGAACAGATTGCCGATCACCTGATTTTGCATATCGGTGAACTGGCCTTTTTTCACCCAGCCCAATCTCTTCCATGTAGAGGAATTCTGTGCACACCCGCTTCCAGCGCGAAATCCTGAAGGAAGGTATTGCACCGTACCACGATCTTTTTCGGTATCCTGACAGTAGGCCATATGCAGCAGGCCGAAGCCGTGATTAAAGCGAAGCTCTTCAAAACGGACGGGACCGATCAGTGTTTCCTGAATGCTGTTTTACTGATCGGCATTTTGCGGCAGCTTACCGGCTTCTTTCTGATCTTCTAGCCATAACCATTGAAAAGGCCGCTTCATACAGCGAAGTCGGCGTATCGGCATTGTTTTCCAGTAGCTTGGCCGGGCTTTTCCGTCATAAGCCAGATCGAGGCGCGAGTAGAGCGATGGCTGCTCTGCTTGGGTATGCAGAATTTGGTTAGCAATGCATCGCTGCTGACCACCCTCTTCATCACTTGCAGACACAGTTGAAACCAAACTCTGTAGCCTTTTCACGCCACTCTGGGCGTTCGGCAATATCAACGCGCTTCATGCTTATGTCCCTTTCCTTTAAGCCACCCATGCTGCGAGAAGATGAGTTGGAATCAGTGCTAGCGCTGCTACGTTGCATACTGATCTGCTTAGCGACGCTTTCGCCAAAATCACCACGGGTGATGGTATTAGTGGTCGTAGGTTTAGGAGCTAGTACTGTTTTTGGGACAGTAACGGTGCGACAGGGGTGGCAGCGCCGTAGCTTTTGCCACTTGGCGTCAACGAATTGGCCGTTTGCCGTGCTTGTCGGAAAGCTGGAAGAGAACAGTGGCTGTTGGGCAAAGCTTACGCCACCGCTCATCATGTGGCCATCATGTAACCGGTCATCAGCGGCATCCAGGAAATGCTGGTTTGTGTTGGTTGAGCGGCGGTACCTACCCTGAGCAGGTATTGACGTACATTGCGCTTCGCTAAATTCTGCGACGCAGTCTTCTTTGCTGGCGTATTTCGGTGCGATTTTTTCAGCTTCTTTTAGTGTGTTGTTGTACGCCGTGGTATACTGCGCGCTCATGGACGGGTTCGTCGCCGAGCAGTCATCCGCATTTTGATACATCGACACGGTTTCGTCAGTCTGTTCGCAACCGGCCAGAATAAAGGCAGTGCCGATCGTAAGCGCGATCGGTGCCAGGCGATAGTAGCGCCACCCTTTTCGGAAAGCGTCCTTCTGTATGTTTTCTGTACGTTTCATATGGTTATCCAAGAAGGTAAGGCGTAAATGCCAAAAGCATGCCAATTATATACATTGATATAGGGGATGGCTGGCTGAATTTAAAGCATCACGCCTGATCTTTACTTTGTTATACATTTTATTGCACGCTTGGACGGCTTGGAATAAATCAGAGTCAAACAAAAGGAGATACGCTGGGTATCTCCTTAAGGTAGTTAACTTCCTGATGGGGCGACGTCATTAGCCACGCGGTGCTCTCGGCTCAAGCGCGCTGTTTTTAGTAAAGACTGGTGATGTGGAAAGGTTCTGACCTAACGCGCCGTTCAGCGCCTGCAAGTCGTTTTCATTTAAGGTGCCCAACGCTAACTTGATGTTCAACTGTTTGATCAGGTAGTCGTAACGCGCGTTAGAAAGCTGCTGATTGGCATTATATAACGTTGTGGTAGTATTCAACACGTCGACGATAGTACCCACCTGATAGCCTGCTTCCATCGCGTCCAGGAAACTTTGCGCTGACGCTTCGGCCTGTTTGTAAGCGTTGATGCTGCTGATCGAGGCAGAAATACTTTTAAACGAGGAGAGCGCACAGTCTGCACCACGGAGCGATGCGCGCTTTCCAGAAGTTCTCTGGCGCTGACAAAGCTGTGCTGTGCCTGTTTTACGCGTGAGCCGGTGGCACCACCACCGCTGTAGAGCGGCACGGTTGATGACAGGCTGATTTTGTTTTGGCCTGCATTAATCTCCGAGGCTGTCTTACTTTACACCAGAATTGCGCGTATTGCTGACGCCAGAAAAAGCCGTCAGATCCAACGATGACATATAACCGGTTTATTCTGAACGAATTTGCTCACGCGCCAGGTCCTGGCTCAGGCGAACGGACAGCAGGCTGCTTAGGTTATGGCTTTACGCGTCTTTCAGTAAGGTGACGATTTCCCGGTTTCTCTATGGAGAAACGAGTGATATTAAGCCCCGCCAGTTGCGGATAATAGAAGTTTCCGCTGACCTGGCGCAGATTTTCTAGCTCGTTATCCAGCGTGTTGCTAGAGGGAGACTTCGCTGGCCAATACGCTGTCATATTGCGCGCGGGCGTTTTGTACGTCGGTGATAAGCGATCAAACCAACATTAAAGCGCTGAGTGGTTTGATCGAGCTGACGGTAAATGGCCTGTTTCTGGGCGTTAACATAGGATAGCGCGTCAATAGCGCGCAGCACGTTGAAATTAATCCGTGGCCGTATCCAGGATCAATAACTGCTGTGCGGTCTTCTGGTAGGTTACATCTTGAACGCCCGCCCTCTTTTCTTGTAGCGTCAGAGAGTGCCGTTTCGACATATCAAACAGAGTCTGTGTCAACTGCAAGGAACCGCTGGTAGCATTGCTGTTGACGCCGTACTGCGCACCGCAAAAGTTATTAGGTCAGCATCGAGCCCGAGTTGTGGCAGCAGGGGCTGCGAGCCTCATTGATTATCTCGAAAGCGGTATCACGAGTGGTAGCAGCCGAGTTGCGCAAATCCGGGTTAATGGTTTTAGCGTATTGATAGACCTGTAACAGATTTTCCGCGTGACCACAGCGTTAAAACTGCTCAGGCTCAGACCAATAAGAAAAGGGAGCAATTTCTTCATGTGTATTCCTTATTGTGCAGCTAAGGCAACGATGTAGCGGAAATAGCGCTGTCTAAAGAGTAATTCGGCAGATTCTATCAGAATGCGCCAATAGGATAAGTTGGCTGAACATGCCATCTTCCCCATGATCGACCTAATTATGGGGTTTAATTTACTCTTATACCCTAACGTTTTGTCAAAAAGGTGTTTTATTAATCTAATTTATCACAAAGCATCGCAAATATAATATCCATCTTGATACAAGAGACACATCCCGTACCTGTTGTTGCTCGCAAGGAGTTGAGGTATGGCTGTATCTGCATCCCATTCGGCGACTTTCTATAAAGACAATGTAGAAATTATTGCACAAGAGTCGCTATACGATGGTTTTTTCGCTCGAGCGCTACAGTTTTCGTCATCGGTTGTTTAACGGTGAGATGAGCGGTGAAGTCAGCCTGGAAATTCTGGAGCGTGGTCATGCAGTTGTGCTGATGCCATACGATCCGGTATGGGACGAAGTGGTGTTGATTGAACAGATCCGCATTTCCGCTTATGACAGCAGTCCGACCCCATGGCTGTTTGAACTCGTGACTGGCATGATTGAGTCAGGTGAATCTCTGGAAGCGGTGGCACGATATGAAGCGCAGGAAGAGGCCGGTATCAACGTCGGACGCTGTAAACCAATTATCAGTTATCTAGCGAGCCCGGGTAGCACCAATGAGCATCTGGCGGTGATGGTGGGCGAAGTCGATGCCCGTGCCGCATAGGGTATTCACGGTCTGGCCGAGGAAATGAAGACATTCGGGTGCATGTCGTCAGCCGCGAACAGAGCTACGTCTGGGTGGAAAGTGGAATTAATGATAACGCTGCGTCTGTTGTTGCGCTGCAATGGTTGGCGTTGCACCATACGCAATTGAGACAGGCGTGTACGGAGTAAATGGATAAAACGCTACACCCCGGATTTTCCGGCCATGATACAGCTATGCGAAATGAATTTCGCACAATTACGCCGTTTATTGCCGCGAAAGGATGAAGTCGGAGAAAATGCTGTTTATCATGTAAATAGTGCAAGCTATTGCTTAACTATAGTGAAGTCTACTCGTTATACCTCATTGGTTGAAATCCAGCAGGCTTCGCCCGCTGTCAGCTATTTGTGGGGCCTACCAATGTTGAGCCATGCGACTTTACCACAACGTGCTGGTTGCGGAAGTGTGTGCCAGTCAGCAGATCTACCACTTTAAAACACGTTATGATTACCCGAATAAAAAATTGCATCAACGTGATGAAAAGCATCAAATTAATCAGTGTCTTGTTGATTGACTAAGGTATTGCCTTGCGCATGATTTTACATCGGCACCGCGAAACGCCGATTCCATTCTGTTAGATAGATTTCAATAACCAAGGATACTATTTTTTGGAAAGTCTGCTGAAAGTTCCTATGGCGAGTGGGGCCAGAATCAGGATTTTACAAATAACCGATACTCACTTATTTGCCGGCGAACACGAGACACTGCTCGGCGTGAACACATACCGTAGTTACCATGCTGTGCTGTCTGCCATTCAGGCGCAGGGGCAGGATGTTGACCTTATTGTGGCAACGGGAGATCTTGCTCAGGATCATTCGCAGGAGGCCTATCACCACTTCACGTGCAGTATTGCGCAGTTATCTGCACCTTGCGTATGGCTGCCGGGAAACCATGATTTCCAGCCGACGATGGTGAACGTGCTGGCACAGGCAGGCATCGCGTCTTCCAAGATCGTGCTATTGGGCGATGCCTGGCAAATGATTTTGTTAGACAGCCAGGTGTTTGGCATGCCTCACGGCGAGTTGAGTGAATGCCAACTCGAGTGGCTGAATCGCAGCCTGCTGCATTTTCCAGAGCGTCATACGCTGTTGCTGTTACATCACCATCCGCTGGCTTCAGGCTGTACCTGGCTCGATCAGCACAGCCTGCGTAATGCGCATCATCTGGATACGGTGCTGGCGCGTTATCCGCAGGTGAAAAGTGTACTGTGCGGGCATATTCATCAGGAACTGGATCTTGACTGGAACGGGCGCAGGCTGATGGCGACGCCTTCTACATGTATACAGTTCAAACCGCACTGCACTAACTTTACCATTGACGATGTCGGGCCCGGCTGGCGTTATTTGGATCTGTTATCAGATGGTTCGCTGGAGACGCGCGTTTACCGCCTGAACGGCAGCGAGTTTTTACCTACTATGGATTCTGACGGCTATTAATGCCTACGCTACTCTACCTCTATGGTTTCAAGAGTACGCCTAAATCGGCCAAAGTGACGGCGGCGGTAGCCGCATGGCTGTGGCGCAAGCACCATCCCCAGATAGAGATGCTTGTGCCGCAACTGCCGACCTATCCGGAGAAGACTGCCGACCTGGCGGCTATTATGCTACCTGGTTGCCACAATGTTTTACCTTGCCCGCTGTGGTTGTAAATCTGGCGGTAAAACCCTTTAAACTATTGCTGGAACATCTCAGCGAATATTGTAATCCCTATACAGGTGAAGAATATGTGCTAGAGTCTCGGCATATTTACGACCTGAAAGTAATGCAGATTGAATCACTCGAGGCAACGGATTTACTGTGGTGTTTTCTCCAGACAGGAGATGAAGTGCTGGATTATCGGCAGGCTGTGGCGTATTACACGGCGTATCGTCAGACGGTAGAATTGGGTGGGAACCACAGTTTTGTTAGGTTTGAACAGTATTTTCACCCCATTGTGCGTTTCCTTGGATTGAGCGACGACTGATCCGTTCTGTACTGCGCTGCCCTTAATTGACACGGATAGCGGCAATGTGTGGTCCGCGGGTATGCACCCTCTCAGCACCATTCCGTTTTACACATTTAAACAACGACTAACGCGAATATGAGTCAATCAAGTTATAACGCTGATGCCATTGAGGTGCTTAGCGGCTTAGAACCGGTGCGCCGCCGTCCGGGGATGTATACCGATACCACACACCCTAACCATTTGGGGCAGGAAGTGATTGATAACAGCGTCGATGAAGTGATGGCGGGATATGCGCGACGTGTTGAGGTTATCCTATATGAAGATCAGTCACTTGAAGTGATTGACGATGGCCGTGGCATGCCAGTGGATATCCACCCTGAAGGAGGGGTGCCCGCCGTTGAGCTAATTTTGTGTTGCCTACACGCTGGAGGGAAATTTTCCAACAAAAACTACCAGTTCTCCGGTGGTTTGCACGGCGTGGGCATCTCTGTGGTGAACGCGTTATCTTCACGGATGGAAGTGACCGTGCGGCGCGACGGGCAGGTTTACGACATTGCCTTCGAAAACGGCGAGAAGGTGCAAGCGCTAACGGTGAGCGGCACCTGCGGGCGACGCAACACCGGTACGCGTGTACATTTCTGGCCAGATATCAGCTTTTTCGACAGCCCGCGTTTTTCTGTCTCGCTCCTGACGCATTTATTGAAAGCCAAGGCGGTGTTGTGCCCCGGCGTGGAAATCACGTTTAAAGACAAGGTCAACAATACCGAACAGCGTTGGTGCTATCAGGATGGTCTGAACAACTACCTGTGCGAAGCGGTTAACGGTTTGCCGACGCTGCCGGAAAAACCGTTTATCGGCGCTATCGCGGGAGATACAGAAGCGGTGGACTGGGCGCTGCTGTGGCTGCCGGAAGGGGGCGAACTGCTGACGGAAAGTTACGTCAACCTAATCCCCACGCTACAAGGCGGGACGCACGTTAACGGCCTGCGTCAGGGCTTGCTGGATGCTATGCGTGAGTTTTGCGAATTCCGCAATATTCTACCGCGCGGCGTGAAACTCAGTGCCGAAGATATTTGGGAACGCTGTGCTTATGTGCTGTCGGTGAAGATGCAGGATCCGCAGTTTGCCGGGCAGATCAAAGAGCGCCTTTCTTCGCGTCAGTGCGCCGCGTTTGTGTCTGGCTTGGTGAAGGATGCGTTTAGTCTGTGGTTAAACCAGAACGTACAATCGGCTGAAATGCTGGCCGAATTGGCAATTTCCAGCGCCCAGCGTCGCATGCGCGCGGCAAAAAAAGTGGTGCGCAAGAAATTGACCAGCGGCCCAGCGTTACCGGGGAAACTGGCGGACTGCACCTCACAGGATTTGAATAAAACCGAACTGTTCCTGGTAGAAGGGGATTCTGCGGGCGGCTCCGCCAAACAGGCGCGTGAGCGTGAGTTTCAGGCCATCATGCCGCTCAAAGGTAAGATCCTCAATACCTGGGAAGTCTCTTCCGATGAAGTGCTGGCCTCGCAAGAAGTGCATGATATTTCTATCGCAATCGGTATGGATCCCGACAGCGACGATCTCAGCCAGTTGCGCTATGGCAAAATCTGTATTCTAGCGGATGCCGACTCGGATGGTTTGCACATCGCTACACTGCTGTGTGCGCTGTTTGTACGTCATTTCCACCCGTTGGTCGCTGGCGGCTATGTATATGTCGCCATGCCGCCGCTCTATCGTATCGATCTTGGAAAAGAGGTGTACTACGCGCTGGATGAAGAAGAAAAAGCCGGCGTGTTGGAACAGCTTAAGCGCAAGAAGGGCAAGCCTAACGTTCAACGCTTTAAAGGGTTGGGTGAGATGAATCCACTACAGCTGCGCGAAACTACGCTTGATCCCAATACGCGCCGCCTGGTGCAGCTTACCATCAGCGAAGACGATGTGAACGAAACGCTGGCAGTGATGGATATGTTGCTTGCGAAGAAACGCTCTGAAGATCGCCGTAACTGGCTGCAAGAGAAGGGTGACCTGGCGGATATTGAGGTGTGATACTGCTATCGCGCAATCTTGTATAAATAGAATTACTCCAAGTGCATGACCTTGCCGGTATTTTAGGATAATTAAAATCTTCACCGGTGTTTGCCTGCCTTTATCATCACACGCTGTGAAGCCATATGTTGCAGCGGTATAGGTGTAGACTTCTGGTGCCTCAAGTTGCTCAAATGCATAACGGATCACGCGTTTTGCTCCTTCCGTGACACAGCCGTTTCCTCAGTGTCGCGCTTGTAAACGCCAGCCCGCTTCGACAAGCGGCGCATGAGGAATTCCGCTCTCTTCCTGCTGCTTATGCAAACCAATAAAGCCGATAAATTCGCCGCTTAATTTCAATTTCACGGCCCAGAAGCCCAAGTCCTTTTGGCAATATGTCTGCTGATATGGCCGGCCTACGCATCGCTTTGTTCTTGCGTCATCAGCTCGGGGAAATAGCGCATTACCGTCGGGTCGGCATTCAATTGTGCAAAAATTGGGTAATCTTCATCTCGTCAGTGGCGCAGGATCAATCTTTTCCGTCTCGATCATAGCGATTTTTCTCCTTATTCACGCTAAAGACTAACAAATTAATCTGAAAAACGCTGACAGGCTCCATGGCTTCACAGTAGAGTAAGTGTGCATCTTAATCCTCGACGACTGTGTAATATTATGAAAAACAATCACGAAAAGACTCGTGTGGCACAGAAAAATTTGACTGCGGTGCGCGCCGTGTACGGCTGGAAGATATCGCCGCGCGCTGTGGTACGGTACGTCGTTAAGCAGGGTGTCTCTGGCGTTTAGCGGTGAAAAAGGGGTGAGTCAGAGGCGCTACGCGCGCAGATACTGGAAGTGACGGGCGGTGCACGGTGCACTTACAGACCCGCCGTGGAAATGGGGCTACCGTATCGTGCTGGCCGTCTCTCAGGCGGCGATGCTGGACCACCGTTATCAATTCAGTTGGTATGTGCTTGCAATGGCTGAAGAGCGCGCCAAAGTGCTTGATCTGAATTTGGTGACCCAGCCGCTGTCTGACAAGGGCATGCAGCAGGTGCTGACCGATCTTGCTCATCCAGGATGATATCGGCGGCATGCTGGCACTTACCGTTAACATCCGGCGATTTTGTACGTTGTAGTAAACCTGAAAAAACCTGCGGTACTAGTGAACAGCGAAGATCCGCTGATACGGATCTCCAGCATGATGCTGTGTAACCGCTCGGCAATCCGGATGGCGCCTGACTATCTGGTATTATACGGGCATCGCGATATCCTGTTTTTGACCCATATCGGTCGGCGAACCATTGAACAACGGCATGAGGGCTGGCAGAGGAGTTGATGCGTTATTTTCAGCTGCCCTGCTCCGGACAGCAGATGATCAGCGTGACCGATTGGCTTCCGGAACTGGATGAGCAGGCGGTGGTAGCGTGGTTTCGCGAAAAAACGACCTGCACAGCGATCCTATGTGCCAATAACTCTTTGGCGTTAAGGGGCCATTAACGTGGTTACAGCGCTTAGGTCTGGATGTGCCAGGGATATCTCAGTAGTGGGATCAAATCATCCAATAAATTAATCACAGTATAAACCCTCCTGTTTTGGATGTGGAGATACAGTGGCTACAGTTGATGTAAGATGTTCGTTTTGTGAACAGACAGTCTCTGTAAAAAAACACAGTTATGGCAGAAGTGCCCATCAGCCGTTACCATTGTCAATCATGTAAACGCACCTTCCAACACGATTATTCTTATCGTGCTATTGACTTGGCAATGAATAATG
>JBPETC010000054.1:0-12673 GCA_051710325.1 Symbiopectobacterium sp. | reverse complement strand
TGTCGTTTTTTGTTGCCAATAGGCTATCCAGTGGCAACGTTGTTACATTCCGCGGAGAGGGTTTTTTAAGGTACGCATGACGGTATTGATACTAGTATGTAACGCCAAAGCAGTGTTACGAATACCCACATTATTCATTGCCAAGTCAATAGCACGATAAGAATAATCGTGTTGGAAGGTGCGTTTACATGATTGACAATGGTAACGGCTGATACCGATGGGGAAATCACCTTGTACAGCAGGAGAAACGCACACGCTTTTTGGCACCAACAAACTCATTGATATAGGAGCTCGTCACGGGCACTTTCGCACCAATTCCACCCCTTGCAAAAAACGGAAGACCATCATCGACAGTCCACTCCAGGCAAACAGATAGGCCGCATCCATGATCATAAACAGGATAATGTTGATCTTCAACACACACCCAATCGTCTTTATTTTCTCGGCCAGAGAACCGAAGAAAACGGCACTAAACAAGTTACCCAACATTACCCAACATAATTAGCAGCAACAATCAGGCCGGTATCTGCTGCGCTTAGCCCCATTCCGCGACGAACTGTGGCATGGCGAAGGCGATAGCAGTACAGTGTAAGGCATCGAAATAAGGTAAAGAGACCGACCAGCACACGCATGCTCAGCGGTGGACGTGTGATCGGCATTCCTTCAAGACAGTCGATCAATTCGCCATTGGATGTCCCGCTTGCAGAGACAGTGCTGGGTTTGCATTGATTATACCGGCACTCATGTCATGCGTTGAGATAGCTTGTTCTCCAAAAAGGATAGTGTGTTAGCCGCGATACGCTTGCACATCGGCTTTGCACGCGAGGCAGTTCAAGCTTTCATGATGAAAGGGCATGAAAAATGTAGGGCTTAGGCCATGTAACTCGATATTATGTTAATCATGATAGAGATTCTATTTTCTGGGTGTTCTAGGGTGTATTTTATTAATATAACGTTATCGGGAACGTTTGCATATTTGTTTGCCAAAGCACCGATAGGTGTCAGTAAGCATCAGAGACTTTTAACCGGTTATGTGATAAACAACCCTAGTTGGGCAGAAAGTAGGAAAGCTCGATGAGAAAATAACACGATGAAAGATTGCTAAAATCAACACGTTCAGTGCTAATAGCGCGGTTGTAACACGAAAAAATCGACCGCACCTGGACGCACTGAGTTTGTAACGGTGAGGACGCGCCTCAGGAGATACGTAGAAAATCAATGGCAACTGCAGCAGCCTTTACCGTGCTCATGATGGTGAGAGTGCTCGCCGTGTACGTGACCGTATGCGATCTCTTCTTCCGTGTCTTCACGGATAGCGACCACTTCCACATTGAACTTCAGGTTTTGGCCTGCCAGCATGTGGTTAGCGTCAACCACAACGTGGTCATCTTCCACTTCGGTAATCTCAACCGGTATCTGATCCTGATCGGTGTTAGCCAGGAAACGCATGCCTACTTGCAGCTCATCAACTCCCATAAAGACGCCTTTCGGCACGCATTGCACCAGGTTTCGTCATATTCTTCGCCGTAGGCGTCGTTAGAGCCAACAGCAACGTCAAACTTCTCACCTACTTCGCGCCCTTTAAGCGCTTTTTCCAGGACAGAAATCAGGAAACCGTGATCGTGCGAAGGTAGTCCAACTACGCACTCACCGGAGGCTTATCAACCAATACATCATCTTCTGTACGTACCTGGTAGGCTAGGCTGACCACCAGATTTTTGCAACTTTCATGACATTTCCTACCGTTGGAAATCGAAACTAGCGCAAATTATAGCTGAAAATCCCCATATCCCATCTGGGATAAAAATTCCACCGATCAATCAGGATGAAAATGCCGATGATATGCTCCCCTGCCGCTCTAGCGCAGCAGGCGGCGGATCTGACTGTCGCTGTCGATAAGTCACACTTGACACAGGTGACCACGTCTACTTGGTCTTCCTGCCATACGGACAGCGTATCCTGCGCCTGATACTTAGGACACACGGCACCCGCGATAAACTGTTTACGTTGCATCTCGCATTCCTCGCTGCACGCAACGCATGCTATTCGTACTTATCCCAGACATCCAGACGACGCTCTTGCTGCATTTCGAGTTGGAAAATGTCTTCCAGTTCCCGCCGCGCTTCCTTGATACGTGAAACCTGCGCCACATCGGCATCTCCCTGATGTATAGGCATCAATTCACGCAGCATACGCATATCCAAGCGCTGAAAATGCTGCTGTGCCCGATAAGTCTGATAAGAATGCATCTCCCGTCTTACGCACCAGTTCCAGCGCACTCGAAAAGGTTTCACGCGCGAAATGTCTGACACCAGACTGCAATAATTCATGTGCTTCAACACGTCCGCGCGCGCCAGAATTTTCAGATTGGGAAAATGCTTTTAGCACAGGTGCACAATGGCTATGGTATCTTCCGGCTCATTACAGATGATTACAATCGCGCGCGCCTGTTCAAAGCGCCGGCCACACGCAGCAGTTGTATTTCAGTGGCATCACCAATAATACACTTTGTAACTATAAACTATAGCTACACATCAGGTTGACGGCGTTGATATCACGTTCCAATACCGTGATGCGCATTTTGTTTTCCATCAGAAAGTGCCCGATAACCTGTCCAAAACTCCCAAACCCGATAATAATCACCTGCGGCTTGTCATATTTTGCACATTATGGCTTTTCGTCATGCTCCTCCGTGGCGTTATAACAATGCGCCAGAATGCACTCTATCCCCCGTATCAGAAGCGGAGTGGTCATCATGGAGAAAGGGTTACCCGTGCAGCAGAAACGAAATCTATTCGCCCTGTAGCACCCTAATGCGCCGCTGCCGCAGAAAACAGCACAAACGCAAACTCCTCGTCCTGACTCAACACCGCGGCAAACTAAAGTTGTTCAGGGCGCTGCATCCGGTTCACATGCGCCAACACGTACAGCACAATGCCATTCATCGTAGGAATATGCCCAGCAATACTTCGTTGATGTGGGTAAACAGCACCTCCAGATCGAGTGCTATGCCGACGGAGATAAAACAGTGTTAGCAACAATCCCTTAAAAAGCTTGATAGAAATTTCCAGCTCGTGGCGATACTCACTTTCCGCCAGAAACACGCCTGCGATAAAGGGTGCCAAACGCTATGGAGAAGCCCAGCGCCATCCATAAAGACCGCAGAGTCAAGCAACAACAGCAGCGCCCGCAGCGGTAAACACCTCACACACGCCGGAGGCAGCGATAAAGCGGAATAGCGGACGCACCAGATAGCATCCACTAATCAACATACTGATAAAGGCCGAGACCTTGATGGAAACGTCTTTCCAGTCGGTCATTTCACCCTGCACACCGGCCATAGCACCAGCATCAACGCTAGAGCGGAGATGACTGCCAAGTCCTGAAACAGCAACACTGTGAAACCCAACTGCCCGGATTCGCTGCGGTTCATTCCTTTCTCTCGCATCAATTGCAGTATCTTCGCGGTGGAAGACATTGCCAACACAACTCCACCAATCAGCGCCGATTGCCAGGAAAATCCGGTCAGGTAGAGTAAGCCACCAAGGACCGCCGCGCTGAACCCAACCTGGGCGGCACCAATCCCGGAGATGGATCGCCGTAATGTCCATAACTTTTTCGGATTCAGCTCCAGTCCGATGATAAACATCAAGAATACCACGCCAATCTCAGAGAGATGCAGGATAGCGTCAACATCGCCGATAAAGCCCAGCCACAAAGGACCAATGGCGATACCGGCAATCAAATACCCCAATACCGAACAAATGCCCAATCGGCTAGCGATAGGTACCATTAGTACAGCGACAAAAAATAAAATGCCACACTTAGCAGGAGAAACTCCCCATCACTCACCCTCTATTCTGGGTAACGGGGAAGCCAGTCATTCGCTATACGCCTCGGCATAGCTTGCCAGCACATCGGCGGGCAACCTGCGCGCCCAATAGACCATCAGCGGCGGTAACCAATGTATACGACACGTGGCGCCGTCATTTTAAACGGACGCGGCACCTTTTCCATACTGAAGCGGTTATTATCTTCCAAGTGATAGCTCTCTTTAGGCTCACTCGTGATGATTACCGAACGCCGATATTTGCCCGTCAGTGCATTACCGCCAACACCATTGGCAAACCAACGCGACAGCACGCGGTCAAATCACTCCTTTAGCAGCGCCGGATACCTGTATCTACTGTTAGCGCAGCAGCTGTTGCTCGTAGTGAATATCAACAAAAAAGTCCGGATAGTGAGCCGTACAGATCGTGTACGGTAACATGGGCTAACTGGTGCGCTGGTTGTAACAAAACACGGTTGGTTATCGAGTCTTGCGATTTCGGATGGACATAGCATATAGCAGCAAAATCTTCGGTGGCTGCGACATCATTTATTCCCATCCAAAGCGTCGTTATGAGCGCGGTTTTCAGCTACCATGCTGCGAGATAACAATACGACAAACAGGACGTTCGCGGTCACGAGATAACCGTGATAATTTAACATACTCTCAATATTTAACGCTTTATGATTGTTTTCTCCGCTTTGCAAATTCGGCGCAGCATGCATGTCTTGCTTGATAACGCCACCGCCACCATCAATCCAAGCCAGAAGGTTGGATTAGTCGGTAAAAACGGCTGCGGCAAGTCCATGCTAGTCTCGTTGCTAAAAGGCGAGATCGGTGCCGATGGCGGCAAGCGCCACGTTTCCAAATAACTGAGCACTGGTATGGATCAATCAGAAAACGCCCGCGCTGGATGTGCCTGCCATTGTATGTTATTGACGGCGATCGTGAATTTCGCCAGTTAGAAGTTGAAGTTCATCACGCAAACAACATTAACGATGTTAATGCCATCGCCCGTTCACACGGCAAGCTGGATGCGATTCAAGCCTGGAGTATTCCGGCGCGCGCCGTCAGCCTGCTCGATGGCCTTGGCTTTAGCAAGTCCAAATTGCGGCAGCCGGTACGTGATTTTCCGGCGGATGGCGTAATGTACCTTAATCTGGCCCAAGCGCTAATTCGCTGCTCCGACCTGCTATTGCTCGATGAACTGACCAACCATCTCGATCTAGACATGCGTCAGGCACTAACAGAAGCGTTGATTGATTTCGAAGGCGCGCTGGTGGTGACTTCCCACGTTCGAAACCTGATCAGAGCCACCACGGACGATCTATGTCTGGTACATGATCGCAAAGTGGAGCTGTTTAATGGCGATCTGGAGATTACCAGAAATGGCTAACGGACGTGCAGCGCCAAAACAGCGCCGCTGAATCCGTCGATAAGCCGCCTCAACCAACAACGCACAGGCACGCGAAGATCAAAAGCAGCGCGAAGCGGAGTTGCGCACTCAAACCCAACCGTTGCGTAAAAAGATTGCTCAGTACGAGCAGCAGATGGAGAAACTCGCCGATGGGTTGGCAAAAGTCGAAGCGCGTTTATCGAATAGCAAACTGTATGACCAAAATCGCAAAGCCGAACTGATGGAATGCCTGCAACAGCAGGCCAAACCCAAAAGCAAACAGGAAGAGGTAGAGATGGCTCTGGCTGGATGAGCAAGAGCAGCTAGAACAGATGCTGTAATGAAGGGTAGTTGGCCCCACGACCAAGAACGGAAATTCTTGCTTTCTCAGATAGCATGCCGCTCCCCTCAGTTATTCCCATTACCTCCATCATTCCAGCGAAGGCGGGAATATCCCACAGATAAAATGCGTTTCTGCTGTAAGAGATTCTCGGCCTGCGCCAAGAACTACGAACAGGCTCCGCTAGTGCCAGATCAACAGCAGAACACAAGACGCTGTTAACACCCCCATCAAGACGTTAAAAATCACTCATGCTTTGCCGGTTACGCAATAAACGGCCAATCGCTGTGCCGAAGCTCAGACACCAGATAACGTCTAAAACCAGATTAACCAACACAATGCCAAAACTTATCAGCAGCACCGAATGGTTATAGCCGCTGCCCGCCAGACTGAAACTTGCGACCGAACCCAGCGCCATTAAGTCAGGCTTTGGGCTTCAGAAATTGAAGCAGCCAACCTTGATACAGCAACAGTGGCTCTGTGGCGGCGGTGCATTGGCCTCCAGCCGCTCATAGGCCGCCGTCGCAATTTTCCACGCCAGCCACAGCCAGGTAGAGACTGCCAAGCACTTTAAGTATCAGGTGCAACGAAGGATAGAGCAGGATCATGCCTCCCACGCCAAATGCCACCAGCAGTAAAATGCTCTGCATGCCAAGCATGATACCCACCATCAGTCACAGCGATCGCATAAATCCGAAATTGGCACAGGAGGTTGTCAGTAGGTTATTCGGGCCAGGAGAGGTGAGCCGACACCCAGAGAAAAGCCAACATCGATAAAAATAAGCCCTGCTCCACGTTTTGACTGCTCCTTGTCCTCACCGTTGCGGTATGATTTATTGACCTAAACGAACGTTAGTTTGTCTATTATGCAGCAATACTCACTGAGCGACGCAAGCAGGTTAGCACAGTGTAATTGAATATCGCACAATTATTTCCCGAGATCGTTTCGATTCTCATGTTGCCATCAACATTTCGCCCGTTACACGGAGCTGATAACCCGAATTTACAAACGCTGTTGCCGTGCTTGATTCGCCGCCGTATCCGTTTGCAGCCGGTGTGGCAACAACTCGATCTGCCTGATGGCGATGCAGCCGGTGTGGCAACAACTCGATCTGCCTGATGGCGATTTTGTCGATCTGGCCTGTGGAGAAAAGCGCCGCAAAGCGCGTTCTATAAAACCCGCGTAGGGCTGTTTTACGGTCTGGAAAGCAGCAGTTTCCACAGTCACTTATGCGCACGGTTTGTTAAAAGCGTGCCGTGAGCAAGGCTGGTTGGTAGTGATTATGAATTTTTGCGGCTGTAACGGTCGGTCGCCTCAACAACCGTCTGAATCGTATCTACCATTCTGGCGAAACCGATTGATGGCAGCTATCTGCTGAGCTGGATGCGAGATATGCTAGGCCAAGCACCGACTGCTGCCATCGGCATTTCTTTGGGTGGCAATATGCTGGCTTTCCTGCTGTTTAAACGGAAAGAATCCCGATTGCTCTCCACCGAGATGACAGTCTCCTAGCCGTTTCATCTCGATGCCTGTAGCCGCGGCGGTATCGAGCAGGGGTTTTCCCGTATTTATCAGCGCTATTTGGTTGGATAGTTAAAGCAGAATGCCCAGCGTAAGCTGGCACGCTATCCGGGTTCGTTACCGATTATCCTGGCGAAGTTGCAACGTATAAATAGGTTGCGTGATTTTGTTTGATGATGCGATCGCCGCCCGTATTCATGGTTTTCATGATGCTGCCGACTACTACCACCAGTGCATAGCACTGGTGTTGCTGCCCACCATTTGTATGCCGACACTGATCATCCATGCACAGTACGATCCTTGCATAACACCCGATGTGATCCAGGATATCAGCCACCTGCTCGACACTATCGAATACCAACTGACAGCGCACGGCCTGGGCACGTCAGGTTTGTCGGTGGTACATTACTGAAACCGGAAATGTGGCTGGAACAACGTATTCTGACCTGGTTCACGCGCTTTCTATCGGCGGATACCGCAAGGCAACAGCATGATGATTCCCTGGCAGCAGCTTGATAGTGATACGCTGAAAAATATTATTGAGTCCTTTGTGTTACGTGAAGGCACGGATTACGGTGAGCAGGAGCGTTCACTGGAGGAAAAAGTCAAGGATATTCGCCGACAGCTTGACTCGGGAGACGTTGTGTTGGTGTGGTCAGAGCTGCATGAAACGCTGAATATCATGCCGCGCACCCAGCTAAATGAAAATACGCCGTAACGTGATAAATCATCGTTTCCTGACGCGCGCGGGTTGTCTTGCGTCACCGGATCTGTTATACAGTGAGAGCCATGTTAGTCCAACGCCTAATCCGAAGGAGTGCAACCGAATATCGCAACAACACCCGATCATTGCCGTTACCGGCTCCAGTGGAGCAGGCACCACCACGACCAGCCTCACGTTCAGGAAGATCTTCCAGAAGTTGCATATAAAAGCCGCTTCATTGGAAGGTGATAGATTTCACCGTATACCCGGTCCAGAAATGGCCATGGCAATTCGTAAAGCGAAAGATTCGGGCCACCATATCAGCTATTTCGGCCCAGAGGCCAACGATTTCAGTCTGCTTGAATAGGCGTTTATCGAATATGGCCGCAACGGTACCGGAAAAACGCGCAAATACCTGCTCACTTACGATAAGGCGATCCCCTAAAATCAAGTATCCGGCACTTTTACGCCGTGGAAACCGATGCAGTATTCCACTGATATGCTGTTTTATGAGGGTCTGCACGCCGCGACGGTTACCGACCAGTACGATGTTGCCAAGCAACGTTGACCTACTTGGTCGGCTTAGTCCCATCGTCAATCTGGAATAGATTCAAAAGCTGGTTCGCAACATCAACGAACGTGGTCACTCACGTGAAGCCGTAATGGATTCAGTGGTGCGTTCCATGGAGGATTACATTACCTATATCACGCCGCAGTTTTCTCGCACCCATATCAACTTCCAGCGCGTACCGACTATCGATACTTCAAAATCCCTTTGTAGCCAAGATGATCCCTTCTCCGAACGAGAGCTTTATGGTGATCCATTTCCAGGGCGTCGAGCATATTGACTACCATTACCTACTGGCCATACTGCAAGGCTCGTTTATTTTGCACATCAATACGCTGGTGGTGCCGGGGAATGGGACTCGCCATGGATCTGATCATGGCGACGTTGGTAAAACAGCTGATAGAAGGGCGTAGCGCTGTCTGAGATAAAACACACAGTCCACCAGAAACTATGCGACAGCGATGATTTCGTGGCTGTGAGGTAATCTTCACCGCCTTTTCTAACATGAGTGCGACTGAACAATGCTTCTTCGCTGACAGCGATACCGCCCGTTCAAGCACTTTATTCGTCAACCCCACGCCCGTGACGAAAAAATACAGGTTGATATGGGTAAACAGGCGCGACGCTTCTTCACGACGCGTCGAGGATAATTTGACTTCATGTCTGATAATAGTTATTGCTACCCTTTTGCAAAAATGACAACACATCAAATGGCGCTACAGCCTCCTACCGCCATCAATACTATCTCCATCGGACTGGGAGCTTTATCGCCAGCATTGCAATCCATCAGGATCTGATGCCCGGATGACGACTCATCGAGAAAGGTCAAATCTTTGACCCATTTTACGCGTGCTTACATCCACAATTACTCAAATTTATTTGAAAAATATTCATTGTTATACATAAAAACCACCGATAACTAGAGTTTAATCATGCTGAAGCGAGACAACACGAGACAGGCTCATCAAGCTGTGTTACAAACAGGAATAGAATCCGTTCTTTCAGTTTTATACTGACGGTAAGAACGGGTCATGACGTCGCCATACAGAGGTCAGTATATTCCTCTGACGTCAGTCAGCAAACACGGAATTTTTACTACTAGTACCTTAATACGCCGTACAGGGAACTCTGAACCCTGTAATTTGCACAGTGAATTACAACAGAGGATAACAGCAAATGGTTCTCGGCAAACCGCAGACAGACCCGACTCTTGAATGGTTCCTTTCTCATTGTCATATTCACAAGTATCCATCGAAGAGCACGCTGATTCACCAAGGTGAAAAGGCAGAAACGCTTTACTACATCGTGAAAGGCTCAGTGGCTGTGCTGATCAAGGATGAAGAAGGCAAGGAAATGATCCTCTCCTACCTCAATCAGGGGGATTTTATTGGGGAACTAGG
Source organism: Symbiopectobacterium sp. (assembly GCA_051710325.1). Classification (GTDB taxonomy): domain Bacteria; phylum Pseudomonadota; class Gammaproteobacteria; order Enterobacterales; family Enterobacteriaceae; genus Symbiopectobacterium. The sequence goes on along the minus strand of JBPETC010000054.1, from coordinate 2,915 downwards.
CCTGTTTGAAGAGGGTCAGGAACGCAGTGCATGGGTGCGGGCAAAAACTGCCTGTGAATTCGCTGAAATCTCCTATAAAAAATTCCGTCAACTGATCCAGGTCAACCCGGATATTCTGATGCGTCTTTCCTCACAGATGGCGCGTCGTCTTCAGGTGACCTCCAAGAAAGTAGGCAATCTGGCCTTCCTGGATGTTACGGGCCGCATTGCGCAGACACTGTTAAATCTGGCTAAGCAGCCTGATGCCATGACGCACCCGGATGGGATGCAAATTAAGATCACGCGTCAGGAAATTGGTCAGATTGTTGGTTGTTCCCGCGAAACTGTAGGCCGTATTCTAAAAATGCTGGAAGATCAGAATCTAATTTCGGCACATGGTAAAACTATCGTGGTGTATGGCACACGCTAATATCACCAGCGCCGTTTAGGCAAAAGCACGTTGCGCATGCGCAACGTGCTTTTGGCGAGCCTAGGCTACCCCGGCTTTCACCACGGTTTCGACTGTCCGCGCGAACTGCACCATTCCCTGATCAATATCTTTCAGATCAATCACCAGCGACGGCACAAAACGCACCGAATTAGGTCACGCGACCAGCACCATCACACCTTGCTCTTGCGACAGCGGCAAGGAACTTGCGCGCCTGACCGTGCCATTTCAACTTCAGTTCTGCGCCAGTCAGCAGGACTATACCGCGAATTTTCTCAAAAAATACTGTTCTTCATTAATCGCCTGAAGAATCGAGACGAACGCTCGTGGCGCGCTTGTACACCGGAAAGCACCTGCGGGGTGTTGATAGTGTCCAATAATGCTGCTTCAGCCACCGTACAAGTCAGCAGGTTATCGTCGTAGGTGGTGCCATGTACGCCGGCAGTCACCACAGAGGTAACTTCTTCAGTGGTCAGCATGGCGCTGATGGGAAACTGACGCCCAACGTTTTCGCCGTAGTAAGAATATCCAGCGTTACGCCATAGTGCATGTAGGTAAACAACTTGCCGGAACACCCTATGCTGCTTTGCACTTCATCAAACACCAGCAGAGTGTGATGCTGATCGCACAGCTCACGCACGCCTTTAAGGAATTCCGGCGTTAGCCGATGTAATGCCCTCGCCCTGAATCGGCTCCAGCACCACGGTGAAGGTATGGTCATCCATGATCGCTATTACTGCGGCCAGATCGTTGAAGGGCACGTGCACGATATCGAGCCGGTTTTGATCCGAAGTCATCGGCGTATTTCGCCTGACCACTGACCGAGACAGTGAACAAGGTACGGCCGTAAAATACATTACGCAGCTACCTTTGCCTTTAAATGAAAATATAATCATAAAATATGCATAAAATTAATACGAAAAATTATAAAATAGAGCGTTATGACAGTCTATTTTATCGCAATCGATGCTGATAACCTCAGGTATTCAGGAAGTTCTGCAATAATTGATGCCCTTGTTCACTCAGAATGCTCTCAGGGTGAAACTGCACCCCTTCTAACGGCAAGGTACGGTGGCGTATTCCCATGATTTCATTACGCTCATCTTCACGTTCTGTCCAGGCCGTGACGTCAAACTCGGCGGGCAAAGAAGCAGGATCGATCACCAGAGAGTGGTAACGCGTCACCGTTAATGGCAGCGCCAACCCGCTAAAAACTCCACTCCCGATATGCTGTATTACGGAGGTTTTTCCGTGCATAACCTGGCGTGCCCGCACCACGCGCGCACCAAATGCTTGCCCCATCGCCTGATGGCCGAGACACACGCCTAAAATGGGCAGTTTGCCTGCAAAATGGCGAATCGCCGCCAGAGAAATACCCGCGTCATCTGGCGTACAGGGACCGGGGGAGATCACCAGATACCTAGGGGCCAGCGCTTCAATGTCAGCTAACGTCAGGGCGTCTTTACGTTTAACCAACACCTCTTCGCCCAGTTCACAAAAGTACTGGTAGAGGTTGTAGGTGAAAGAGTCGTAGTTATCTATGAGTAGTAGCATTGGGGAAGCTTACGTGAAAAGAGATGCTGTAGGCTACTGTGTTTGTGGATGCTTAGGCAATAAATAACTTGTTATTATTTTTTCAAAATATTATATAAATAACAAAAAAACCGGACACCTCAGTGCCTGGTTTGAAAGTGTAGTGTGAAATGCGATGATTTAAAACACTGACCTAACATAAATCCAAAGGGTAAAAGTAACTTCCGGTGCCCAGCCGCTAAAGCGATCCGGCAGCGATAACCCTCTCCCCGTTGTGCAAACGTAAACTCACAGAGGATAAAACACGCTATTCGGAGCCCACGGTGCCGGATTTTCCGTCTCACCGCCATAGAAGTTAACGTTGAAAGCAGAATAAAAGCCAGCCCCCGTGTCTAACATCATCCATACCTAGAGAATAATATGATGACCCGTTCTATCTTGTCGGTAATTTGATTGTTTGCGTCAGTATGGTATTCAGAGGCGGAGTCCGATTTATAACGCTGGCAAAAGGTGCGTTTTCAAAATATGCGCGTGTCGCTCTCCGCATGAGAGCTAAACCATTTCGGGTAATGAAATAGCGATAACCACGGGTTGCATGCACAACCGTATGATTCTAAGTAATCTCCAAATATTGATCGGATTTAACGTTAGTTCTTGGCCACCTAACCCGTGCCTCATCTCCAATTCAGCATCGGTAAGGTTTACGATGTCACGATTATTCGCCGTTTAGCCGCCACTAAATATCCGATCATCAGGTACTGGGCAATGCCCCTCTGGAAAGATGTGGATTGAATCCGGAAATAGCCCCTTCACTTGGGGAACCACAGATATAGCCATCAGTGCACCAAAATGCCACTCTGAACCCTGAGAGCAGTTCCAGCAACTTACGCAGGAGAGGCACAAATGCATGAGGGATAATCCGCTTCAAACACAGCGCTCATACATACCATAGCCA
>JBPETC010000053.1:0-12722 GCA_051710325.1 Symbiopectobacterium sp. | reverse complement strand
ACGCTGTGCAACCGATTGAAACGCCTCAATCGTAATCCGAAATGCACGATAGGCTTATCGGTACTTACATCAAACGTGAGTATTACGTTTGATGATGTATTAGGTTATTGAATGAACTATAGATTTTTGTTATCGATACCGTTTTTATCATTACCGGATCGGGTGGGCGCATAATTTATGATCGTGGATAAGATTACCGCGCGTGCGTTTGATCGCGCGGTAATAATGGCTTGCGAGTCGGCGCATTACACGACTTTATGTGGCCAAAGCATTCGTAGTGTAGCTGTGAGGGGCGATGCCAATGCGAGAAGTTGATGAGCGACAAATTGCATAAAGGTCACCTGGCCGCACAGATAAAAATGTATGCGGACATTCCTCAGACAAGACGGTACGCCAGTTTATCCAGCGTCATTAGGCCTTGATAGTGAAAATATTCACCCGTAACGTGTCAATGTGGTCATTGCTGATTAATCTGCGCCAACTCATCACCAAAGGCATGCATATCGCCATTATCAGCGGCATGCAACCACAGGACGTCCGCTTCATGCGCCTGATCTTTTAACTGGTGCAGCAATGTTGAGTAACGGTGTTTGCCTTTACGCCCGCAGAGATAAGCGTGACAGGTGTGGTAGAGGAGTTCGTTAAAAAGAAATTCCCGTGTGGCGCAGCCAGTGAAATGATGTCGCTTTTCTGTGCCATGTCGTGCAAATAGCCGGAAACGGTTCCTTGAACCTCGCGCTTTACCGCAATGCGATCAAGTGCGGCCATTGTGGGATGTACGTCAGGGAACATTGGCGAATCTCCTGATGAGTAAGGCTGTCGTAGCGAATGTAGACTGCCAAATACTGACCGGGTTTAAAATTCACTACCGGTTTGCCATCGACAGGCGCCAGTGTAAAACTGGCGATCAAAGCACTCTGCGTCTGTTTTTCACGATGCGAAAGGGGCGCATGCCTTCCAAGCTGCCGTGGCAGCTGGCTGGCCGCATCCTGATAAATGTCGCGTTCACGCTGAATAAAAACATCAGCCAATACGTTATATACGTCTTACCCTAGGTATCCAATATCTCCTCGCCGGGGATAAATAATTCGTCCAGCGTGGCCAGCGGATGGCTCGCCAACGATGCCATATTGCGAGTCTGGACGAGAAGCTGGCATGTTTCTGTGCGATACTCTCCACCTCAAGGCAGCAACGCCGAGAGGTTATCGATGTTGACCGTACAGGCGCAGATAGCGTTGAATAAGGTTTCTTGCTGATCGCCATTGCGCTGATTACTCATGTTGAAAATGTCTTTCAGTTTAGGACTGTGGCTGAACATGCGCTGATAAAAATGAGCGGTCAGTGTCGGGCCGATTTTTGCCAGAAAGGGCAAAGCCAATTTTTGATAGCTATGGTTTTGCGTCTAGCATGGTTGCTACAGGTGGCTTTATAAGATATATTTTTAATACATTTTACAGGTGGCTTTATAAGATATATTTTTAATACATTTTATTGTATATGTTGACCCGTTGTAAATCCCTGCTTTGTGTTGGTATTTATTATGTCGACGGGAACACAAAATGAAGAAATGCAGGATGCATATGAAGAAAACTCCCTTGCCAGCGCGTGAAGGAATTAGGCCGCTAAACCTTGTACTGCTTGAAAATAATCGTTTGCGTAAAAACCTCTGTCAATCCCTATCATGCAAGGGGATAAACGGTTTACACTATAAGCCAATACCCGTTGCGGGTATTTTCACTGTACATGTTGCATAGGTGGCTTGCTCTACCTAGAATGCGCAGCACTTATAGTTACCTGAGTCAGGAAATGCAGATGTTAAAGCGTGAAATGAATATTGCCGATTACGATGCCGAACTGTGGCACGCGATGCAGCAAGAAGTGGTGCGTCAGGAAGAGCATATTGAACTGATAGCGTCAGAAAACTACACTAGCCCACGTGTTATGCAGGCTCAAGGGTCTAAGTTAACCAACAAATATGCGGAAGGATATCCCGGTAAACGTTACTACGGCGGCTGCGAATATATTGACATCGTAGAGCAACTGGCGATTGACCGTGCTAAAGTGCTGTTCGGTGCTGACTACGCTAACGTGCAACCGCACTCCGGTTCCCAGGCCAACTTTGCCGTGTATACCGCGCTACTGCAACCGGGTGATACCATTCTGGGGATGAACCTGGATCACGGCGGTCACCTGACTCACGGCTCTCCGGTTAATCTATCTGGCAAACTGTACAAAGTGATTCCTTACGGTATCGATGAAAGAGGTAAAATCGATTATGAAGAAGTGGATGAACTGGCACAAACACACAAACCAAAAATGATCGTAGGCGGTTTTTCTGCTTACTCAGGCGTGGTTGACTGGGCGAAAATGCGTGAAATCGCTGACAGCATTGGTGCTTATCTGTTTGTGGATATGGCACACGTTGCTGGTCTGGTCGCGGCTGACGTTTATCCTAACCCGATTCCTCATGCGCATATCGTCACGACAACTACCCATAAAACACTGGCAGGTCCGCGCGGTGGACTGATTCTGGCCAAGGGCGGTGATGAAGAATTGTACAAAAAACTGAGCTCTGCTGTGTTCCCTGGCGGTCAGTGTGGCCCGTTAATGCACGTTATCGCTGGTAAAGCGGTCGCGCTGAAAGAAGCAATGGAACCTGAGTTCAAAGTTTACCAGCAACAAGTGGCGAAGAATGCCAAGGCCATGGTTGAGGTGTTCCTGACGCGCGGTTTCAACGTGGTTTCTGGTGGCACCAGCAACCACCTACTTCTGCTCGATCTGGTAAGCAAAAACCTGACCGGTAAAGAAGCTGATGCGGCTCTGGGTCGCGCTAACATTACTGTTAACAAAAACACTGTGCCGAACGATCCGAAGAACCCGTTTGTGACCTCCGGTATTCGTATCGGTACGCCGGCGGCAACCCGTCGTGGCTTCAAGGAAGCGGAAGTGCGTGAGCTAGCAGGCTGGATCTGTGACGTCCTGGATAATATCAATGACGAAGCGACCATTGAACGCGTGAAACAAAAAGTCCTCGCTATTTGCGAGCGTTTCCCGGTTTATGCCTGATCGCCAGTAACCTGTAAGTTAATGTCAGCTTTCTGGCTGGCGTTTTTACCTCTTTTCCTTACTATCTTCACGTAACAATCTGATATACAAGCATGTGCGCTCTTGGCGCAAGAATCAGTGTATGAAAGTTTTCTCCCGCTCCCCTTCTCTACCCTTGATATAGTTCTTATCGCAAAGATGTTGTTTCCAGGAAAAGTTGATTCTAATTAATAACGGTAAATCATATTTATTCATCGTTTTTAATTAAAATGCTATATATATCATAATAATAATTAAATATCAATGAATAATTAAATATCAATGATTTATATTATTTTTGAAGAGATGCTGAATGAGGTTTTCGTTATTCAAAGCCAAACCGTTGGTGGTGGCAGTAAGTAAGTGCCGTACTAGGTGTTCTTTCTACTTACCCATCATCCCCGCTGCATCGATCGATGTTTCCACGAACATCAGTGGCCTGAACATCACAGCTGCGCAGGATTATTTGCGCATAACCACTACCGGTACGATCACCGGAAGTGATTTCGGTGTCATCAACATCTCAATTATTGGTACGCTCAGCAACGCTGGCATTATCACTGGTAGTGATGGATCTATAATACCGGGCTGATCGGACCATTAACCAATTCCGGTTAAATTTCTGCTACTGACAACAGTTGTCTTTGGAGTGATGCGAGTAACATTGATTCGCTGTTTAACACCGGCACCATTTCCAGAGGACATAAGGGCGTTTACCTCAAGAACAATAACTTTCTGGCGGAATTCAACAATTCGGGATATATCAAAGGTGATGAAGATACGGCCGTTTTAATCAACCCTAGCAACTATATATACTATTTCGAGAATTCTGGTGAGATTAGTGGTGACCCAGAGGGGCGTCGTACTGAAAAAGGATTCCAAGCTGTATGAATTGGTTAACTCTGGTGTGATTTCCTCTGATAACGATGCTGCTATCTTGCTAAACAGTTCCAGTATCAATTCCATTAGTAACCCCAGATTGATTAAAGGTGATGTGGAGATCGTTCTAGAAAATAATGCCGGCATAGCATCAATTAATGGTGGTACCATCAGTGCTGCTCTGGATATTGGCGTGTTTGGTGAAAATATCGAAGAGTTAAGTTCGATTGAATCTATTTCCAACACTGGCCTTATTGATGTTGATGACGGGCTGACTGTATTAGGTGGCGGGTATGTAGGTACCTTCTTCAACTTGGGTACCCTAAGTGCCAATCTGGGCATCGGTGCGTTTGGTAACACGGAAGACGCTATCGATACTATCACCGCTATTAATAAACCGCTATTAATAACAGCGGACTGATTGATGAGGTGATGCCTGGTGGTGGAAGGTGGTTCCTATGTCTGGACATTTTCAACTCGGACTCCATCGATATCAATATCGCCATGGAAATTTACAACGATAGTACCCTTGGCTCTCTTAGCAATGAATGCATTATCAGCGGTGAGTCTGCCGCGCTCTCCATCGATGTCGGGAGTATCTGGTCGATCTATAATGATCGGGTGATAGCAGGAAATATCTACTCCACCAACGGCCTGACTTTCTTTGTCAGTGAAGTCGAGGACATCGTGACCTTGACTGGCTATGACAAAGGAAGTATCGGCACCATTTGCGGCCGGTGGCCTGACCTTTTTTACAGGCAATACGATGCTGAATGACAACGTCATTCTGTGGGAAGGCCAACTGGTGAATGGCTCTGCCCAGCTAATGGGCAACAATGTGCTCACGATCGAGGGCGACTATCAACAGGGAGGCGGTGCCAGCCTGCTGTTTGGTGTCAATAACTACCTTGCCAACCAACAGTGATATCAACGCCTACAACGGGTATGGCCGCCTGGTGGTGTCCGGCAGTGCCAATATCACCAGCGGATTTAACGTGGGGATAATGGGTAACGGCCAATATATGTTTGCACAAGGGCAGAGCTATGTAGTGATTCGGGTAAATAGTGATGGCATCGATTACAACGCCGATAAACTGGATTACTGGTCTGAGAATTACACCGGGTTGCTGACTGGTAACATGGTAACGCACGGCAGCACTAGCGATCTGGTGGGTGACGCTGGGTGACTTGCAATGGCGATTACGAGCCGATTGGTTAGGCGACGACGTCAAACTCCATCACCGCATTGAACGACCTGTTTAACTATGTGGCAGTACGGACTCGTCCCTGCTCAATCTGTTTAACGCTGGTGCTGCGGTGGTAGGCAATACAGAAAAGGCTAACCGGGGGCGGCAACTTAGCTAGACGGCGATCGCTTCAGCCTCGATACAGGCGGCAGTGCTGTCCGCCATATCGGTACTGGACGTATTGGCGCAATGCAGTGAAACCATTCTTCTGTAAAGGTGCAGGCAGCGGAGCGGTATTCGACCGGGGGAAATAAGGGCCAACCGAGGTCAGCAAGGAGATATCGCAGGTTACGATAGACACTTCGTTGATGTGAAGTTAGGGGGCGATGGTGAGGTCAACGATAATTAGCGTTTGGGGGATTAGGCAGCTACACTACCATGGTGAATAGCAGCGGCGATAATCTGGGCAATTCTGACCGTGTCAAATCTTACGAGGCATGTTCGGCTATGCCAACTATGAGGATGACACTCGGTGCGTCATCCTAACGACTGGCGGTATTTTCCACCACTACGGCACTAAGCGTCAGCTAAATTTTACCAGATTTGACGATAATACCACGACGATATTCAAAGGCAACCAGTTTATTGCCTCCGATCTGGTGAGGTATCCGCTCTCGATGGGAACTCAGTGGGCTCGATTAACACCGATCGCTGCCTTGACCTACAGAAAACCAGGGCAGGACGGTTATACCGAAGCGGATGGTGACAGTGCCGGATTGCGGTCGACGTTACCACGGTAACCTCACTCAAAAGTGACCTAGCGTTAAAGTTGGCTCACCGTTTCAAAATGTCAGACGGTGAAATCCAGCCGTTTATTCAGGAAGGATGGCATCACGAATACCCATGACGATACATTGCAATCGGTAGTCAGTTTCTCTGCCGACAGCATCGGCGCAAATTCATTTGTGGCACGCGGTTCGAAACCGATTATAGAGTAGATACCGAAGTGTTCTCGGCAGGAGCCTCTCTCGTAGGCTCTCGTGACCTCAGTGTGAGGATAAAATATACCGGCAAAGCGCCCCCGACACTATCAAAGTTACACCGATAATCTGCAACTGCGCTGTCAGTTCTGATTCCCCTGCGCTAGCGGCGTGGCTATGCCGCTGGCGCATTGTTTCAGTTCGTGTGCTGGCATCAGGGGGATTTTGTGCTTAATCCGACTCATCCAGTGGCGATACCGCTTACCCTTATCGTTGAAGCGACCTTGCGGCGCGTGTATGCACACTGGCGGGCTGGTCAGGCGGCGCAGGCACAGGCAGAGCAAGCCCTATCTGCGTATTTTGCGTATAGTCCCTCAGCAACCGTGGTCATGCATCTGCTCGATGTTATGTGGCCCATATATATGGTTTTCATGAGCGTGCGGCTACCTATTTAGAGGCGGTGACCCGCTCGCCGCAAGCGTCTGCACTGTTTCACAGCAATCTAGCCGATATGTATCGTCAAAAGAGACAATTGAAGGACGACTGAACAGTCGGCGCGCAAGGCAGTTTCTGCCGATCCGCAATTGATGGATGCATGGAACAACCTAGGTATCATCGCACAAGAGTGTGTGCAATCTGACTTTTAGTGAATCCTGACTGCACAAGGTGTTGACCGCTAATCCTGACAATCCGCAGGCACACAGTAATCTGGCGAATACGCTGCGCCGTTTAGGGCAGTTTAGAGTAGAGTCAGCAAGCATTGCATCATTACCAGCAGGCGCTCTGGCGCACGGCCATCAGTTTGTTCAAGCCTGTGTCAACAAATCCTCTCTGTTACGCGAACTTTGTCATCTAACGCGAGCCGCTAAGTTAGCCGAGCAGGCGATAGCGCTAGATCCACGCTGCTTAATTTTACCGATCTGGCGAGGGTGCCGCCAACGGCCTGAAGAGACTAGACGCTGGCTAGAGGCATTACGCCTCCGGAGCTGGTTAACGCGCAGCAGGGCGCGACGTTCGGTACGATGCTGTCCGTCGAGGTGATTGTCGCCTGTCATCAGCAAGTGCTCGATCTTTCTGCCGAAGATCGCCACGCCATGCCGAGGTGGAAGTTTTGCCGACGCAAACGCGGCGAACAGCAACGGGCCGACGACGCTGTGGCATCTACTGGCGCGGGCGCTACGCACTCAGTTAAAATAGAACCCGCATTGTGCATTATAACCATGTTGATGCGGGTTCGGTCCGATGAGATTGACGGCGCATTTCGATCTGGCCTCACTGCTGTTAGTCAGTGGCGATTTTACCCATGACTGGCGCGAATACCGCTTTCGCTACCAGATGGATCACACAGCTAAGGTGTGCCGTCATATTCAGAAATCGCGTTGGGAAGGGCGGCCGCTGGTTGGGAAATGATCCATAAGGATCAGGGCTTTGGCGATACCTTTTAGTTTTTACGTCTGGTGCAGACCGCGAGCGAGCGCAGCGGTGCGCGCATTATTCTGCAAGTGAATAGCGATTATCTAACACTTGCACGTTGCTGTACTAGCTGGGATGAGATCGTTGTGCGTGGAAACTTACTGCCGTACTTTGATTATCATTGTGAGCTGATGAACCTGCCGATGGCGCTGTGGGCCTGCAACTGACGAATTTGCCCGGTACTGTTGCCTTATCTGTTTTTCCGATCCCCAGCGTATCGAGCTCTGGAAACAGCGTCTAGCGCATTTACCGCGACCGTTAGTGGGGCTGGGGTTTGGGCAAGATGCCGGAACACAACAATGATAAAAATTGCTCGATGACCCTGAACGATCTTGCTCTGTTGACACAACTCGGCGTCAGTTTTCTTGCCCTGCAAAAAGGCGCTGAGGCATCACAAGCCGATGCACCGCCTGCTTGCGGCATCAATAATCTGTTGTCGTTGAGCGATGACATCGCCGATTTTGATGATACGGCGTCGATCCTGTGCGTCATCGATCTGTTAATGGCGATCCTGTGCGTCATCGATCTGTTAATTTCGGTAAATTCTTCCCCGGTGCATCTTGCTAGTGCCTTGGGACGATCTGCCTGGATGGTGATGCTTCCCTACAAAACCGGAATGGCGCTGGTTATTGACACGTGATGACTTGCCCTTGGCATCCCTCGGTCACGCTGTTTCGTCAACTGCAGCACGGCTAGTGGACGCCTATGGTAGAAGCAATAGAGAAACTGGCTCAATGGCTTCAGCAGACGCCATGCTGATCCGTGCGTTCTTTGCGTCATTCAAGATGTTGCTATGAATATTGGTGACAAGTTTGTCAGGGTGCAACTCCGATTCGCATTATCATGTCGATCAACTTGCGCAGCGCGATGATTTGCAACGTAGCACGTTGTTGGGCCGCCCGTTTTCACTTAACCACCTATACGCGCATTACGCGTGTCAACAGGCCCTTACATGTCTATATCGAGGGGATGGGCGCGCTTGGCGAGATCGCTACCGGGTATCGCGAAATCCCACGCCGCGACGTGCGATGGAGCTGGCATTAGTGACGGAGGATACGGCTGCCAATATGGTTTATCTGGCGCGCCCCTGCCAATTTACTGCTGCCGAGCACGCCTCTGCCTGTTGCTTTAAAGACTAGACGGGAAACGTTTTGCACCCGATGTTGTTGCGTCGATGGACGAGGCCATTTCGCACTACTTACGCCAGATACCAGGGTAACCGGTAGTGTTGACAAGGATACTCCGGCGGTGGCGCTATTGCGGTGTTGATTGTTATACGTCGTAAAGATATTGCTCTGCTACGCATGGTGGTAGGCAACTTCAATCATGTCGCGGTTAATCGCTTACACCGCGTCGCCCCATGCCTGATTCGCTTAACCCGGCCGATGTTGAGAGCGAGATGCCGCTGTGCCACAACTGCATTTCAGCGGCGATACTGATCGCATTGTACCTTCGTTTATTACCCATTTTTTGTTACTGCTGTCTGGCGTTATGCCGATGTGGGTGAAGTGCACGACGTGGATCATGAGGGCGATTGGCCTGCTTTATTGCAGATGTGTATTCCCTGTGAACACCCTGCACAGCGTTCTCTGCTCCGTGCCTGATAAACTGAATTTTGCGAGCCCGTGCTAGGAAGCCACCGCCTTAGCTGTTAGGTTAACACATCTTTTAGGGCGCGATGATCGGCCTGCAACTGCTGTAGTGATGCTATGTGCTGCGAAGTTGACTAAGGAGAGATGATGGTTTTGCAATCCACCTACTGGCTGGCGCTCAGTTATTTCACCTACTTTTCTGCTGCGACATTTTCTTGCTGTTCTGGAGCGGCTGGCTAAAAGGGGAAGGTCTTAGCGCTGAAAATATCGGTTTTTTGCTTGGTTCCTGGCTGTGGTCGCACGCTGCATAGGGAGTCTCTTCATTACGCCTTGTGTAAAAAATCCCGCTCATCTGATTAATGCGATACGTTCTTTTAGCGTTGCTATCACTCCTCCTTGCGCTGGGTTTCTGGTTGGGCAATGCCTGGGTATGACTGCTGCTGGTGATTATAGGCTTTAATCTGTTCTTTTCACCGGTGGTGCCGCTCAACGATGGGCTGACAGCCACCTGGCAACGCTAGATCGCCGGGTTGGTGTGTTATGTTATTGGGCATGTTGCTGCGACCTTCTGTGATGCCGCTGGCCAGCGCAGGGGGAGCACGCTGCGGTGGGTAACCTCCCGTCCGAAATTACTGCGTGAAGCGGGCGTGTGTCGTTTTCTGCTCTGCGTGGCACTGTTGCAAGGAGCGCACGCAGCCTATTACAGTTTTAGCGTTATTCTAACTAGCAGGATGCGATATTCGCCAGCAAGTGATTGGCTATTTGTGGTCACTAGGGGTGGTGCCTAAGGTAGTGGTATTTATGTTCAGCAAACTCTGGTTTGCGCGTTTCAGCGCCAGAGACCTGTTGTGCTCCTGTCAGCAGTGGCAGGCATTGTTTGCTGGGGATATTGATGGAGCCACCGTAGCGTTGCCCTGGCTGGTTGTGATACAGATATTGCACTGCGCGGTACTTTTAACCCTATACCACATCTGGCCGCCATGCGCTTTATTTCTGCGCGTAGCAGTGGCGACATGCTGCGATGGGCGGCAGCATTGCGCTAATGACGGTGATGTCTAGCTTTTTTGTTTTAACATCTGCAATACGCCACGCCCATTCAACACGCATAAACTGGGTATCACGTTCATTTCGGAATAGGATGACACTTGGAAATTCGGGTGTCAGCATCTGCGTCAAGAGACGATACATTATGTTATTTTATAATATTTTTTGTCGCTGTTATACTCGGTTAGGGTGGCGGTGTGGCGTCTTATTCTCGCTGCTGTCGCTTGCCTCGCCTTCTGTGTGGGCTCATCCCCACAGTTTTATCGATATCCAAACCACGGTTGAAGGTGAGAATGACACCATCACCGGGTTGCGTATGCACTGGACGATGGATCCGATCACTTCAGCCGATCTACTTTACGACGTGGGAAAGGCGAAAAGTGACTCTGAAATCTGGAAAAAACTGGCGGCGGAAGTAATGGCGAATGTGTTAGGTCAGCACTATTTTACTGAGATTTACCGGGATAACGCGGCGGTGAAATTCCAACAGCTGCCGACAGAATATCATTTGTCGCGGCAGGGAAATAAAGCGGTGCTGGAGTTTTTGCTGCCGCTAGTACATCCGCAGCCTTTGCAAGGTGCACCGCTACAGATTTCTACCTATGACCCGACCTATTTTGTCGATATGTCCTATCAGGATAAAAACGCTGTTCGCCTTGCGCCTGCGCTGGCGGAACATTGTAAAACAGTGCTGTTTACCCCGACACCCAGCGCTGATTTACGTTCTTATGCGCTGTCGCTGGATAAAGCCGATGCCACCGATGAGGATTTGGTGCTGGGTAAACAGTTTGCACAACACATTACGCTAGAATGCCACTGACTGTGTTTGAAAAACGAAAACATTATCGCACTTTTAGAATGTATCTTGGCCTGTGGCCGTTAGCAGTTTTTTTACTGCTGTTGGCGCTGGGGGTTCAGGTGGCGCTGCGCTACTGGCCGGATATTCTGCTGCAAAGCGTTGCTTGCAAGAAGGTGATGCATCAGAATATGTCAGCGCTGCTTGAGACGGTGCACGAACAGCCGCATCAGGCGGGGCTAAGCCTGCTGGCGTTCAGTCTGGTCTACGGCATCTTGCACGCGGTTGGGCCGGGACACGGTAAAGTAGTGATCGCCACCTACCTTGCCACCCATCCTACTCAGCTTAAAAATAGTCTGAAACTGACTCTGGCATTCTCGCTGCTGCAAGGCATAATGGCGATTGGGTTGGTGAGCGTAACGTTGGAAGTTTTGCAGCTTTCCAGCCGGGCACTACATGCCAGCAGTTTCTGGATGGAAAAGGCCAGTTTTATGCTGGTAGCGCTACTAGGATTGTGGCTCAGCGTGCGTGCCCTTAAACGTCTGTGGGCGGCGATTATCCATGCACGATATGCCAACAAACCCAATATTCAGCGTATTCACATGTTAACCGCAGAGGCGTGTCCGTTACCGTTTGCGCCGTCATCGCCCGTGACGGATGATGGTGTATGCGGTTGCGGCCATCGTTATCTCCCCTACCAGGAAGAATTGCAACATGGTGATAGCTGGCGTACCCGAGTGGCGATTGTGTTTGCTATGGGATTACGTCCCTGCTCGGGAGCTGTCCTAGTGCTGTTGTTCTCCAAACTGATCGGAGTGTTTGTCTGGGGCGTTGCTTCTGCATTTGCCATGGCGTTGGGCACGGCCATTACTCTCTCTGTGTTAGCGCTGCTGGTGTTCTTTTGCCGCCGAGTGATTGAACGCATGGGACGCTCATGTGCGCCTACGCTGTGGAAACAGACCGCCTGGAGCACGTTGTCTCTGGCGGGTGGCATGGTGCTGTTTGGCGCTGGCGTTCTACTTTATTTCTCAGCGCACCCTGCCATTACTGGTGGTATCCATCCGTTCTACGTGCCTTTCCTCTGAACGTGCTTGACGTCAAAAAGCCATTGTGTCTGCTCTAGCGCGCAGTATATCAATATCATTTTAAAGATAATAATGAGTCTTTTTATCAATATAAAATCAGGGATAAAAATGAAGAAAACGCTACACTGGATAGCTATCATCGCGCTGCCGCCTCGATGGTTATCGAAGATGTCAGTGATCGTAAGGTTGAAATTGCCGCAGAAGCCAAACGCATCATTTTGGCGATGACTATAAGGCCTCTATAAAAAACAGCTCCCAAATATCATATCGTTGTCAACGTTTGGCGACGCGAAGGGCAGCATCTTTAATCTTGAGCAGGAGTTAAGGCTCAAACCCGATTTAGTGCTGATGAACCTGGAATCGAAAGCGGCGACGGATGAAGGCAAACTGATTGAAAGCTAGGGCAGTTGGGTATTTCGGTAGTGCTTATCGATTTCCTCGAGAAGCCATTTGAGAACACGGAAAAGAGCATCCGTGGGGTCATAACTATATGAACGCATCCCGTTTGCAAGGCTTCCACGGTGTTGACATTGACGGTAGGTTTCAGCTCTATATCCGGCCTTGTTGCAGCCGGTACTGCGGGCCTCGATGTAATTCGCTGA
>JBPETC010000052.1:0-12917 GCA_051710325.1 Symbiopectobacterium sp. | reverse complement strand
TTGCCATCAAAGTGCGTTACCTGCATTTTTAATGCAGCACGCGATGATAACAAATCCGCATGCAGTTCCCAGTACTCTTCCGGGATAAAGGCCTTGATTTCGCGTTCGCGCTCTACCACCAGACGCATCGCAACAGACTGCACGCGACCAGCAGAAAGTCCACGGGCGATTTTTTCCACAACAGCGGAGAAACCATGTAGCCCACTACACGATCCATAAAACGCCGCGCTTGCTGCGCATTGACCCTAATGGCTGGGATGCGTTTCCACCCTTCGGTGAACCTTTGCATTCTCAAATTCCTCAGTTTCGAGCAAACCTTTAAAAACTCACTGACCACGCCTGCAAATGGGGGCGGTAAAGGCAGTTCTGATTTCGACAACAAGGGTAAAAGCCATGGCGAAGTGATGGGCTTCTGTCAGGCGTTGATCGCGGAACTGTATCGCCATCTTGGGTCGGATACTGATGTACCTGCCGGAGACATCGGCGTGGGTGGTCGTGAAGTGGCTTTGTAACCTGGATGATAAAAAAGCTGACCAACAACACCGCGTGTGTGTTTACCGGTAAAGGACTCTTTAGTTTGACGGAAGTTTGATTCGCCCGGAAGCAACAGGGTATGTATGGTATGGGCTGGTCTATTTCACGCAGGCGATGCTGGAGCGTTACGGCCTTAGGTTTGAGGGCATGCGTGTTGCAGTCTCCGGATCCGGTAACGTGGCACAGTATACCATTGCAAAAGCATTATCTCTTGGCGCTCGTGTAATTACATTTTCGGACTCCAACAAGCACGGTGTGAATGAAGCGGGCTTTACGCCGGAAAAGCTGGCGCTGCTGGTGGATATCAAAAACCAACGTTATGGCCGTGTGGAAGATTACGCGCAAACCCGGTCTCATGTACCTGCCAGGCCAAACGCCGTGGAACGTGCCGGTGGACATCGCACTGCCGTGCGCCACGCAGAATGAGCTTGACCTAACCAGTGCCAAGACGCTGATTGCTAAAGGCGTGAAATCCGTTGTGGAAGGGGCCAACATGCCAACCACGATCGAAGCGACGGATACCTTCCTGGAAGTCAACGTGCTGTTTGCGCTAGGCAAAAAGCGACAAGCGCAGGTGGTGCCCGCAACCTATAGGCTGGAAATGGCACAGAATGCAGCGCGTATGGACTGGAAATCGGAGAAAGTGGATACGTATCTGCACCACATCACGCTGGATATCCACCATGCGTGCGTGGATTTTGGTGGTGAAGGCCAGCACACCAACTACGTGCGCGGCGCGAACATCGCGGGCTTTGTGAAAATGGCGGACGCGATGCTGGCGTAAGGTGTAGTGTGACGATATCGATCTTCGTTTAGATTTAAGCGGGGATTTCTGTCCATTCCGTGAAGGTTTCGTGCGCGTTAACCAACACAGATTTCTGCAACCGTTACAGCACGCGCCCGATACGAGGCGCTCAATCGCTGCCGCCTCGTGACTCCAGGCTTTTCGCGAAAAATCACGCCGCTACTCGGTGCCTTCAGCGTCCATGCCCGCTCACCCGACAGTCACGCCACCTCAGCGTGATTCTTTACGTGAATTAACATCAAAGAATAAAACTAGAGTAACTTTCAATCTGTCGGTGCATCAGCCTATATATTCAATGATTGATAGTCCGCCGTTATAATCCGTGCTGTAAATAATGCCATATGCATCCACAAACACATCACAGGACTGAATGACGCGTGGGCTGCCAAGGCGCCCTCGTGCAAGGTTATGCGGCCCGAAGTGCGCCCCTTTGGCTACGTAATCCACTTCATCTTGCTACGGAAAGCTGGAAATTCTGGCAGGAATGCCATGCTTATCTAGCGCAGTGGTGCTGGATATGTTCGCCCGTAAACCGGTGGGTTTGGCCATATCAACGTCGCCGGATTCGAGGCGCTCACAGGCAAAGCATTGTAGATGGCCTGGAGCTTCTGGGTAGGCCAAAAGTCGTGATGTTCCACAATCGACCTCACGTCGATGTGGAGAAGGTCATTGCACGCACGCTGGCACCGTTCAAGATCCATGCGCTGCATGTGCGTGCCGCTGAACGCAGAAAGCCTGCGTGCTTCCATCGAGTGGATTGAGGCGTTATCAGCGTAAGGCTGCTGAGTGACCTGTCAGGAACTAATAGGTCACTCGTTATCCTATCAATTGTGCGGCGCGTCGCATTTGTGGATTCTCAAATGCAGGGATAAAGGCGTCGATATCAGCATTGGTCATGCCGACAGTGTCGCGGATTTCTGATGCCTTCCAGTTATTCACCGCATGGTAAATATGCGCTAGGATTGCATTGGCCTATTGATACGACAAACGGAAGTAGGTCGTTCTTGCTAGAACGACATCGATCGAATCGACTGGGCCGTAATCCTCATCATAGAATAGGGAGTCTTCCTTGCCGGGCGCTTTGCGGTATTGATAGCCTGCAATCAGCGAAAGGTCGGGCGAAATTTCAAAACGATTGGCCGTTGCTAACCACGTTTCATCATAAGAAAATGCGGAAAATTCTCTGCGTCATTCCTTGCTATATACCAATTCTCCTACCAGCAGTGCTGATTGACCGATAGAGATCCGAACCTCTTGCTGTTTTGCCGACATGACCATAAAGCCTCCCGAATCTGACGTGATGCGTTTCGTTTGGTGCATACGCGATGAGGAAACACATCATTCATTATCATCAGCCCAATGTCATCCATGGCGGTATCCAGCAACTCGTTTATTTTTGCTAATTCACCCAGTATCAGCAGCGTCTGTGCCAACATTCCTATGGAGATACACGCGGATCATCATTTTCCAAACGGCGTAACGTAGCGACAGAGATACCAAGGCGCTCTGCCATGAATACCTGTGTAATGTGCCTCCGCCGTGCCAGAGCGATATCACCCATAACTTTTTGAGTGCCAGAACGACAGGGGCGGAAAGCGACCGGGTATTAGGTTTAGCGACCACATATAATCCTTTAAGTATGTTAAGCGCTCACATATAGCACTTAATTGTATGAAAAGCAGAAATGAGGACGGCGCGCTACAGGGGCAAATAAAAATCAAAACGGTGGCTTTTGGTGATCAGCATCGATTGGGCGGCAATGCCTGCCAGCGGTGTGGCGTAGTCAGGGCGTTTTACCACTACGCGCTTTTTCGCCAACGCCAGCGCGGGAGCCAGCAGGGTATCGGCGTCATCGTCCGCTCCCACCAATGATTGAAACACCCGTATATCTTTCTTTACCAGTGCACTTTTTTGCCGATGAGGAAACATGGGATCGAGATAGACCACATCCGGTGGCAGTGTAATGTCGTTCAGGGCTGTGTGGCTTGAAGCATGAATCAGTGTCAATCTTTCGCGCAGCCACGCGCCTATCTCGGCATCTTCATAGCCACGTCGTAAACCATCGTCGACCAGCGCCGCAACTACCGGGTTACGTTCCAGCATACGTACACGACAGCCTAACGAGGCCAGTACAAAGGCGTCACGGCCTAATCCGGCGGTGGCATCCACGACGTCCGGCAGATAATCCTTTTTGATGCCGACCGCTTTAGCAACCGCTTCGCCGCGTCCGCCACCAAAGCGACGGCGGTGGGCCATTGCGCCAGAGATGAAATCGACATAAATAGCGCCGAGCTTCTCTTCATCCTGCTTGCGTAGCTCCAGACGTTCTGGCGTCAGCACCAGCGCCAGCGTCACGCTGGGGTCGTTCTGCAATCCCCAGCGTGACGCTAATGCATCAAGGGCGCCTATATCGGCGCCCCCTTCTGTCAGCAGACTGATATTCACCCTTTAATACCATAGTGGTGCAGCATGGCATCAAGCTGTGGTTCACGGCCACGGAAGCGCTTGAACAGATCCATCGGTGCTTCGGAACCGCCACGCGACAGAATGTTATCCAGGAAAGACTGGCCGGTGGTGCGGTTGAAAATGCCTTCTTCTTCAAAGCGCGAGTAGGCGTCCGCGGCCAGAACGTCTGCCCACAGGTAGCTATAGTAGCCTGCGGCATAGCCGCCTGCGAAGATGTGGCTGAAGGCGTGCGGGAAACGATTCCAACTCGGACTCGGCACGACGGCGACCTTGGCTTTGACATCGGCTAGTGTCGGAAGAATTTGTGCCCCTTTTGCCGGATCGTATTCTGCATGCAGACGGAAATCGAACAGTCCGAATTCAAGTTGGCGCAGGATAAACAACGCAGCCTGATAGTTTTTGGCCGCCAGCATCTTGTCCAGCATGGACTGTGGCAGCGGTTCGCCGGTTTCATAGTGACCGGAAATAAACGCCAACGCTTCCGGCTCCCAGCACCAGTTTTCCATAAACTGGCTCGGCAGTTCGACGGCATCCCATGCCACACCGCTAATGCCAGCCACCCCTGCGATATCGATTTGCGTCAGCGTATGGTGCAGGCCGTGACCAAATTCATGGAACAACGTGGTGACCTCATCGTGTGTGAACAGTGAGGGTTTGCCGTTGACCGGACGGTTGAGGTTACATACCAGATAGGCCACTGGTTTTTGCAGTTCACCGTTGCTCTTGCGCAGGCGTCCCGCGCAATCATCCATCCAGGCACCACCACGCTTGTGTTCGCGCGCATAGAGATCGAGATAGAAGCTACCGCGCAGTTCGCCGCTTTCATCAAACAGATCAAAGAAACGTACTTCGGGATGCCATACGTCTACGTCGTGACGCTCTTTGGCTGTAATGCCATAAATACGTTTCACAACTTCAAACAACCCTTCAACCACGCGCTGTTCTGGGAAATAAGGGCGCAGTTGCTCATCGCTGATGGTGTAGAGGTGCTGCTTTTGCAATTCGCTGTAGTAAGTGATGTCCCACGGTTGCAGTTCACCAGCACCATAATGTGCTTTGGCGAAGGCTCGCAGTTGTGCCAGTTCCGCTTCCCCTTGTGGGCGGGTACGCGTTACCAGATCGTTGAGGAAATCCAGAACTTGTTGCGGATTTTCTGCCATTTTGGTGGCAAGGGACTTATCCGCGAAGCTGCCAAAGCCTAATAGTTGCGCCAGTTCATGGCGCAGCGCAAGCTCCTCGGCCATCATTTCGCTGTTATCCCATTTGCCCGCATTCGGCCCCTGATCGGAGGCGCGGGTTGTGTAGGCACGATAAATCTCTTCACGCAGCACCTGATTAGCACAGTAGGTCATGACAGGCAGGTAGATGGGGATATCCAGCGTCAGCAGCCAACCTTCCAGTCCTTTAGCCTCGGCTTGTGCAGCGGTGGAGGCCAGTACGCTTTCCGGCATCCCTTCAAGCTGCGCAACATCAGTGATATGCTTATTCCAACCCATGGTGGCGTCGAGCACGTTGTTGCTGTACTGTGCGCTTAGTTCAGACAGACGCGTGGCAATTTCGCCATAGCGTTTCTGTTTTTCTGTTGGCAAACCGATGCCGGACAGTTCAAAGTCGCGCAGGGCATTATCCACCGCTTTTTTCTCCGCGATGCTCAATGTGGCGTAGTGGGATCCTTCTTTCAGGTCGCGATACGCCTGATATAACCCGATGTGTTGTCCAAGCCAGGTTCTATATTCAGAGAGTAGCGGCAAGCATTGCTCATAGGCAGCACGTAGCTCAGGGCTATTTTTCACGGCATTAAGGTGACTGATCGGGGAAAACAGACGGCCCAGGCGATCGTCGCTCTCTGCCAGCGGTTGACACAGATTTTCCCAGGTGAACGGTGCACCCTGCGCGACCAAGCGCTCAACCGCACTGCGGCAGTCTGCTAGCACAGACTGAACGGCGGGGACGATGTCATCAACAGTGATGGCGGAAAACGGGGGCAGGGTAAATGGGGTCAATAATGGATTTGTCATATCACGGTCCTATCGTTATGTGTCAGCCAGCGATAAAGGAAGTCGCGATCGGCAGCGCTGTCAAAAAAGCGAATTACTGGTTAATATGAGGCTAGAAAAGGCAAAAATCAATGAACGGGGAAAAATTCCCTGGGCATGTGAAAACCGCGCGTATTGCACATGTCAGCATGGGTTACGGGTTACTTCGCAGATGTTTCACTGCGGTGTGGCGGGCAGGCAGTGTGGAGAGAGCAGTGCAGTGTTTAACGTACGGTACGTACCGCCTCATTCTCTCAGCGTATCATAACCAGCATAAAATAGACCACAGTTTCTGGATTGCCGTATTCGCTAAAAAACTCGGCGATACGGTCACGCTCCAGCCCATAGCGCCGTGAAAGCAGGTCTACATCAAATGCGGCTTTTTGTCTATCGCCACCGCTTCCGTCAGGTTATACGTATAGCCACAGATATAACCACATCAATATTCGAGACCGTGGTGCTGAATTTTGCTTAGGGGTTGTGCGTTTTGGCCTTAAGCCCGTCCATAACGCCATCACAAAAGGGGTTTGCTATGATGTTTTCCACTCACTATCGCTATATATTTAATAACATAACGATCGATCGACCCTTTCGGCAAGGAGATTGCAAGAGGATTTCGTTATGGTTTCCGGTGATATTTTCTGCGGCAGAACGTTTATACTGTGTGGATATGATCTTGCCTTCGGGCGCCCAGTTTATTTCACCGGAACAAAAACCGTTATGTTGAGTTATCGCCACAGTTTCCATGCCGGCAACCATGCCGATGTACTGAAGCACACCGTTCAAAGCTTAATCATTACTGCGCTCAAAGAAAAAGAGAAACCGTTTCTGTATCTGGATACCCATGCAGGAGCCGGGCGTTATCAGCTCAGCGGTGAACATGCGGAGAGTACCGTGGAGTATCTAAAATGAAAAGTATTGCTAAACTGTGGCAACGGGATGATATTCCCGAAATGCTGACTCCTTACCTGAATGCGGTTAAAGCCTACAACAGTAACGATACGCTACGTTTCTACCCAGGTTTGTCTCTGATTGCCCGCCAACTGCTGCGTGAGCAGAACAGTATTCACCTGACGGAGTTGCGCATCCTAGGGACTTCCCGTTGCTGCGCGGTGAGTTTCAAGGTGATTCGCGAGCCAAAGTGATGCGTGAAGATGGCTATCAGCAGTTGAAATCTCAGTTGCCGCCCGCCTCTCGCCGTGAATTTATCCTGATAGATTCCCCTATGAGTTGAAAGCCGATTATCAGGCGGTGATCAAAGGGATTCAGGAAGGGCATAAACGTTTTGCCACCTGCGTGTATGCGCTATGGTATCCGGTGATATTACGCTAGCAAATCAAACGCATGCTCAAAGACCTGTAAGCCACCGCTATCCGTAATATTCTGCAAATTGAACTGGCAATGCTGCCGGACAGCGATCGCCATGGTATGATAGTGTCAGGCATGATCGTAATCAACCCGCCATGGAAACTGCACGAGCAAATGCAAGTACTGCTGCCATGTCTGCACAGTGTTCTTGCGCCTAATGACACTTGGCATACGCTGATTGAGCAGGTAGTGCCGGAATAGCCTGACAGGTTTTGCCTGTTTGCACTCATCAGCAAAAGCTACGTTAACGATTTTTCCGCAAACTGAGTTCAGGAACTATACTGTATTTTATTCTCTTCACTTAATCATGGATCTTCTCATGACAAAGCATTATGACTATCTCACAACCGGTGGTGGAAGTGGCGGTATCGCGTCCATTAAGCGTGCGGCGATGTATGGGCAAAATGTGCGTTGATTGAAGCAAAATACCTGGGTGTCACCTGCGTTAATGTCGGGTACGTACCGAAAAGGTCATGTGGCACGCAGCGCAGATTGCCGAAGCGCTTCACAAGTATGGGCCGGACTATGGTTTTGATATCACCGTTAACGCCTTCAACTGGGAAGTCCTGGTGAAGAACAGCAGTGCCTACATTCGATCGCATTCATCAGCCCTACAACAATGTGCTGGGCAAAAACCAAGTGGACGTTATCCACGGCTTTTCCCGCTTTGTCGATGCGCACACCGTTGAAGTTAATGGTGAAACCATTACTGCCGACCATATTTGTGATCGCGACGGGCGGCTGGTCAACGCGTCCTTCGATTCCCAGTGCTGAGTACGGCATCGATTCCGATGGTTTTTTGCGCTTGACGAGTTTGCCAAGGAGCGTACGGCAATTATAGGTGCGAGCTATATCGCCGTTGAGATCGCTGGCGTTGTGAATGTGCTCTGTTCAGAAACCATCTGTTTGTACGCAAGCACGCACTGTTGCGCAGCTTCGATCCGCTGATCTTTAGCGCGCTTATGGAAGTGATGAAGGCGGAATGGACGATGCTACATACCGAATCCACGCCGCAGGCGATTCAAAAACGCTGATGGCAGCCTGACCCTGAATCTGACCAACGATGGATCTTATACCGTGGATTGCCTGATTTTGGCAATTGGCCGTGAACCAGCAACCGAAACCTGAATATTGAGGCGGCTTGAAGCGGCGTGTGTTATTAAAGATGAGCGCGGTTTTATCAAGGTAGATAAATACCAGAACACCAACGTGCCGGGCGTTTATGCTGTGGGTGACAATACCGGCGCTGGCAACTGACGCCGGTGGCTGTTGCGGCGGGCCGCCGCCTCTCAGAACGGCTGTTTAACAACAAGCCGGAAGAGCATCTGGATTACACCAATATCCAAACCGTGGTGTTCAGCCACCAGCCGATTGGCACCGTAGGGTTGACAGAACCGCAAGCGCGGGAAAAATTCGGTGATGATCAGATCAAAACCTACACCTCTTTCTTCACCGCGATGTACACCGCAGTAACCCAGCACCGCCAACCGTATTGCATAAAGCTGGCGTGTGTTAGGCTAGAAGAGAAAATCGTTGGCATACATGGCATCGGCGTTGACATGGATGAAATTCTGCAATGGCTTGCCGTAGCGATGAAAATTGGCGCGACCAAACGCGACTTCGACAATACCGTGGCGATTCATCCGACCGCATCGGAAGAGTTTGTGACGATGCCATGACAGCAGAGAAGATGTATTCTTTGAAAATAAAATAGTTATAGAGTGTTGATTTGGAGCCCTGACGCGACTAGCGATCTCCGACATCGACGTGTTGTTGTGAATTCCTGCTCTATAAATGCGCGCGTCGCGATATCCAGAATGGTTTGACGCTTAGTTTTACTTTTAACTCATATATGCTTTCTCTTCTCTTTCCGTCTAATGAGTAATCCTCTCTCCTCTCTTGACTATAGTTTTATATCAAGCTACAAGAACCGTACTGTTCGGTATTAAAATTGTGTGTCTTGAAAATAAATAAAATAAATAAGTTAATAAATATTAATCTATTACATCATGATTTGCGGTTTTTAATGCTTGCCGTGGTTCTATCCTGGCGGGCTATTCAACCGCCCCAGACAACACACTGAGCTATATAAAACGTGCCGATGAGTTTGCCTCTTTACAGTCGCTAACCACCGAATAAAGAGGGCTGTGTAGTGGCACACTGAACTTATGCCACCTGAACAGAGGTGATATGCTCACCTCATGGCAACACAGGTGCCTGAAAAAAGAAATTTCAGTGCAGAGTTGAAACGTGAATCCGCTTAGTTGGTTGTCGATCAGAACTACACCGTTGCTGCAACTCACTGCTATACTCAAATACGATGCGCTGAGTGTCATTTTTTCTGAAAAACCTGTCACGGTGAAACGCTGGACGCCAAATAACCCTTAAGCATGGGATTTCCTCTATGCCTGTGATGTTCACTATCAGGGCACAATAGTGACGCCTCCCAGTAACGGGCCGGTAAACCTGGAGTTGAATTCACAGTATACTAGCTGGCAAGCGACCTTTGTAGAAGCTACGTTCAAGGACGGCTTTTTCGAAACCAGCCGAGTATACGTGACGCCTGATGATGTTTTCCCAACGGCGCTAGGCTAGTTAACGGTAACTTTTGCAAGATACTGCCGGGCTGTGGGCTCGGTGAAACAGCACTTCAAAAGAGTAATAAGCGCGCCAACAGAACCGGATTGGCGTGCAACATGCTATTCAAGCACCTGCGGGTTGACGCAGTTTTCTTTAACGTCGCCAGTGAGCGGTGCGATCAGATTATCAACCGCGCAGGCGGCCATGCCGTAACGCGTTTCGTGAGTGGCAGAACCGATATACAGCAACACAACGAGATATTGGGTAGCTTCAGAAGCGGGCAGTCAACCGGCAACGGTTCCTGAACGAACACATCCAGGCCGGCAGCATGGATAGTACTGTTGCTGAGGAGCCTCGACTAATGCGGCCTCATCCACCACCGCACCGCGACCGATGTTGATCAGAATGACGCTAGATTTCATTTTCGCCAATTGTTTATGATTGATCAGATGACGTGTGCCTTCGGTTAACATTAGTGTAACGCAGAGAAAATCGAACTCTTCCAGTAAGGTATCCAAATCATAGTAGCGTGCGTTAAAACGCGTTTCGGCTTCGGCATGATGGCGTCATGCGTTGTACAATACTTCCATGCTGAAACCGAAGTGGGCATGTTGCGCCACGGCAAGACCAATAAGACCCCATACCAAGGATTCCGATTGTTTTATGGTGTACGTCAATACCGAACCAGTTGCTGCCGATGCCGCTTTTCCACTCGCCAACTTTGACGCGTTCAGCCACTATAATCACGATCCTGTTTGACTACAGGACGAGCGCCTTACAGGATCAATGTGAAAACGGTGTCCGCCACGGTTTCTGTCAATAGCGTTGACGTATGCATGAGTGGAATGGCCTTTTCGATTCATGCTTCAACGTCAAATGTGTCGTAGCCGACGGAAATTGGTCGATACCGCACACAAACGCGGGTCTGCGCCAGAAAGGCACGATCGACTTCACTGCTGGAACCGATGATCTCTTCAGAGTGCATCAGCGCAGGGTGTCCCGTTGGGGCAAGCCCATCAAATTCGGTGCGGTAAAATGTTGTTCCAAGCGTTTGCACAAAACGGCGGGGATACTTTTGTACAAAATCACACTCAGTTTAATTACAACATCAGTAAGTTTAAGGAAAAAGACATCACTGCATCATCACGTATGCAGCTGGAGACTCCAAGTGCTCATCGAAAGTTAAATAAAATTGAGAAAAAGATACCTGAACTGAAAAAAGTTATGATTTCCACTCCCTCGGTACGACATGGACGGAGCGTAATGGGCGTAAATACCTAGCTGGTA
This sequence comes from Symbiopectobacterium sp., assembly GCA_051710325.1. Lineage (GTDB taxonomy): Bacteria > Pseudomonadota > Gammaproteobacteria > Enterobacterales > Enterobacteriaceae > Symbiopectobacterium. The sequence goes on along the minus strand of JBPETC010000052.1, from coordinate 1,841 downwards.
GAGCGGTTGCGTACTCGCATGGCGGAGCCGGATAAACTCCCCTGTACGTAAAGTTTGCTGATGTGGTGCAACTGGCGGTGCAGAATAGGGAGGTTCAGCGCGGAGATTTCTTCCCAGCGAGCGTGATTTTATTCTGGCGCTGGGATTTCCCGTATCACGGTGCGTAAAGCGCTGTAACTTCTGGCCGATCAGAAGATCGTGGTGCGCGATCGCGGTTACGGCACCTACGTTAATCACCAACTTGAGTATCGCCTCAAACCGGCAATGTGTTTCTCTCAACAGGTGGTGGCAATACGAAAAATACCTGGCACGTTGTAAATCAGTAAAACGCGGGTTCGTTGTCGAGCGGAAATTGCGGAGCATTTGCAGCGCTCTGCTGGCTGCGACGTCTACCTTCTCAAACGCGCGCGTGACATTGACGATGATCCCGGCTCCATTGAAGAGAACTATGTGCCCCTGCACCTGATTACCGATGTCGAAAAGATCGATATTTCACTCTATACGTATTTCCGTAGCCATGGCATTGTGCCTATCAGAACCCATAACTGTGTATCGGCGCAGTGGCTTTCATAGGAGTTTATCCAGTGTATGAACACTCCAGCAACACCACCGGTTTTGGTGGTGAAATCGCTGGCGTTTGATACTAATCAGTATCCGCTTGATTACAAGCATCAACTACTGCCGTGCCGATATGTATGTCTTCTATTCATAGGATTAATACCTGCCTCAATCGGATGGATGTCATTATCACTCGCACTGCTGTTTAAACCGCCATGCGACGCTGACGCAGCTGAGCTAACGTGGAACTGTAGGCATCGATGTCCAGCTCATTTACCTCATTCAACTGTCGTTTGAAATCTGGATTAACGCTTTCGATATCGTGGAGTGCACCATAGATCGCTGTTGCTATGGCACCGATGGTATCAGTGTCGCCACCCAGATTGGTGCACAGAATGGCACAGTGGTTCGGCTCGGTATGCGACAACTCCACCATCGTAATGGTGGCCGGACATGGACTGGATGATCTACGTTCCGGTGCCTATTAGTTGATAAATTTGCTATAACGCGGTGTCGTCGTCGGGTGCATTCTGCGCGGTTTCCAATGCCAGTTGCAGACGTGCGGACAAGGCTGGACTATAGGTGGTTACGCGTTTTTCTTATGCGGATTTGCCATTGCGGGTAATGTCGCCTGAATATCCGACCAGCTTTTTCCGCAATACCCTGAGATACTGCCAGGCAATAACGGTAGCGCCAGCCACCGCAATGTCTGATTTGTGAATAGGGCTAGACGCGCGAGCGCCACGGCATCAATGAAATCGGATAATGGCATGTGTGGCAGCAGCCAGCATAAGTGGAGAAACGCGCACCGCCGCACCATTGGTGATGCTGTTATTTTTCCAGCGTGCTGATATCGACATCATGTTTGATCCCAAAAAGCGCCGCTTTAGAACTGGGATCGAGAATATTTTCTCAGTGCATCGGCAAGTGCCAGCGCCATGGAAGTGTCATCGGTGTATTGAGCTGCCATGAAATAGCAGGCAGCGATATTATCTTCAGGACCCGGAAGAAAAAGCGATCTATCCGCCCAAAAATGCGTTTCGAGACGTGCTCGCGACCACAGCTCCGATGGTATTTCCATCATATCCTCTAGCATTTGCCCATATAATACCCGGCGATATAACTCCATAATTTTTATGGAATAAGCTGTACTCTGAGATCATTCATTCAATAACCTAATACATCATCAAACGTAATACTCACGTTTGATGTAAGTACCGATAAGCCTATCGTGCATTTCGGATTACGATTGAGGCGTTTCAATCGGTTGCACAGCGTGCAGA
>JBPETC010000051.1:0-13203 GCA_051710325.1 Symbiopectobacterium sp. | reverse complement strand
CGCTACATCCACCGGGCTTATATGCCATCTGGCCTCACTGGTATAACAGTGGTCTGACGCCAAACGAATCTGAGCGACTCTACTACTTACAGTCTAATCCGGTGGCCAGTATTAGTTGAGCACTACACTGATGGTAACAGGCACTATAAAGTATGGCCTGCTATAAAAACTCAATTAGTTAGCCCTAAGCGCCTCGAGCAATTAAGCAATTCTGTCACTTTATGTACATTGAGCTTTTTTGTAATATTCAGCCGATGGGTTTCGACCGTTTTAACGTTGATGCACAGTTGTTCACCAATAAGGCGGTTGGTGTAGCTGTTGGCAATAAGTCTCAGTATTTGCCTTATTTGCCTTTCACGCGGTGTCAGCAACTTCGGACTGTCCCCTTCCGTGTTCAGGGCGGAGTTGATGGCATCTTGGTTGAGAGCCGGGTCGATATACCTTTTTCGGACGGCCATAGTCTGTATTGCAGCCAATAATGTCTTTTGGCTACTGTTTTCAATACGTACCCCATGGCGCCTGCCGATAAGGTACGTATTACCATAAACTCTTCGTTATGTGCGGTGTAAGCAAGGATCGCCATTTTATGCCATCGCGAACAGAGCTGTGGGATAAGATCCAGCCAATTGATATCCGGCAATCCCAGATCGAGGATCATAATATCTGGTTCATGTAGGTGGCAGGCGTTATAGACCTCAAGGCCATTTTCAGTGTGCGCAATGATACGTGGGAAATTACTATAACTGGAACGGCAGTGCGCCAAAACCGAACTGGCAGGCGCATATCAAAAGTTCTGATGATACCGTACATCAGAGGTAGGTTTACAGTGCAGCCTGTTTCTTGCTGGTCAATCCATTGGCGCTGGTGGCCTGTGCGCGCTATACTGAATTGGGCACGGATGGTTGATCTCTAGCTTCAGCAAAGACAAGGTGTCGTCTTATGCCGGGTTGATTTACGACATCAACGACACCCTCTCAGCCTATGTCAGCTACACCTCAATACTTCCAGCCGCAAGATAAGCGAAGTGTTAATGACAACTACCTGGCATACCGATTGAGAGAAAAAACTATGAAACTGGTCTGAAATACCACTGGCTTAATGGCCGCCTGACGGCATACATAGCCTTATTCCCGCATTGAGCGGGATAATCTGGCGCAGACTGATGATAGTAACAAGGTCAAGGGGTCGAGCGATTAGGCTTACTACGGTGCGCAAGGTATAACCAGTAAAGGTATCGAGCTGGAACTGAACGGAGCCCTGATGATAATTGGCAGATGACGTTCTTTACCGCGCGTTACGTTGCCAAAGACGCAGCGGATAACCGAGGTGAACAGCCAGCTACCGCAAACCACGTTGATGGTTTACGCGCTATCAGTTGCCGATGTTGCCAGAGCTGATTCTGATGCACAAACGCCCCCGATCTTGCGATTGGGGCGTTTCTCTTGGCTGCAATTATAACTGGGCAAAACAGCGACGTGCTGCTGCGATGGTGTTCTCAATATCCTGCTGGCTGTGCGCCAGCGACATAAAGCCCGCTTCAAATGCTGACGGAGCCAGATAAACACCTTCGGCCAGCATCAGGTGGAAGAAACGCTTAAAGCGCTCCAAGTCGCACTGCGTCACATCCTGATAGCAGATTACGCTTGGTGCGTCGGTGAAAAATAGACCGAACATGCCGCCTACGTGATTCACCACAAGAGGAATACGCTGCGCTTTGGATGCAGCTTCCAGGCCCTCTGCCAACTGCGTGGTCAATGCGGTAAGCGTGTCGTGCACTCCAGGTTTAGCCACTTCGCTCAAGCAGGCAAAACCCGCCGCCATGGCAATAGGGTTACCGGACAGCGTTCCCGCCTGATACACCTGACCAGTTGGGACCATCGCTTGCATCACATCACGCCGTCCGCCAAAAGCACCTACTGGCATGCCGCCACCAATAATTTTACCCAGACAGGTCAGGTCGGGTAGCACACCGTAGTGCTCCTGCGCGCCTCCTAATGCCACGCGAAAGCCCGTTATCACTTCATCGATGATCAGCAGTGCGCCGAATTCATCACATAATGCGCGTAATCCCGGCAGAAACTCAGGCAGTGGCGGAATACAGTTCATGTTGCCAGCCACTGGCTCAACGATAATCGCTGCAATGTCATCAGGGGATTGCTCAAAAGCCTGACGGACTGACGCTAAATCATTATAGATGCAGGTCAGGGTATGACGGGCGAAATCAGCGGGTACGCCTAGGGAATTAGGCTGGCCCAGCGTCAATGCGCCCGATCCTGCCTTGACCAACAGGCAGTCCGCATGGCCGTGATAGCAACCATCAAACTTGATGATTTTATCACGGCTCGTAATGCCGCGCGCCAAACGAATGGCACTCATGGTCGCTTCGGTACCGGAATTCACCATGCGCACCATATCCATCGACGGCACCAGCGAGGTCACTAATCGCGCCATATTCACTTCCATTTCAGTTGGCGCACCAAAGCTCAATCCGCGCTCTGCGGCGGCGATCACCGCCTGACGAATAGCGGGATGGTTATGTCCCAGCACCATAGGGCCCCAGGAACTGACATAATCGATATAGGCGTTACCGTCCGCGTCGTAGAGATATGATCTTTCCGCCCGTTCAATAAATAACGGCACACCGCCGACGCCGTTGAACGCGCGCACCGGCGAGTTGACGCCGCCGGGAATAAGTTGCTGTGCCGCAGCGTAGAGACTTTCTGATTTATTCATGGAAAGGGTCCTGAAAAGAGCGGAGTTTTTCCTATTGTAAACAACGCTGTCTCGTTATCAAATTTGCGTCATTGATGTTAGAGGGAGATAGGCGTTATGTAATGGATGGGCGTAGACTGTGCCTCTTTGGTATTAGCTACTTTTGTTTATCCTGTGACGACTCCCTTGAGAGATTTCCCTGATTGATGTGCGCCATGTTGCGATTCGGCAGTTCCTGCGCGGTGATAAAACACCGGTGATGATTCTGGTGCTGGTTGCCATGGTGGGTACGTTAGTCGGTCTGGTTTGGATGGCTTTTTAGAAAGGGGTGAGTGCGCTGCAAGCGCTGCTTTTGGAAACGGTGACGCGGGGTGGCACCCGTTGAGTGACGCTGGCCGCTGGCGTTTCTCCTCTCTGGGCTGATGGCTACCGGGGATATTATCTGGTGCGTTGTTTTGCGCCGGAAGCAGGGAGTCGGGGATTCCGGAGATTGAAGGTGCATTAAAGGATCTTCGCCCGGTACGCTGGTGGCGCGTATTACCAGTGAAGTTCTTCGGTGACTTGGGAACACTTGGCGCTGACATGGTGTTGGGTAGAGAAGGATCAACGGTGCAACTCGGTGGCAATGTGGGCGGGATGATCGCGGATTTGTTGTCGGCCAAAACGCGCAGACGCGCGTCATTCTCTGTTGGCATCTTGGGAGACACAACCGAGTTATCAGCGGGTTTCAACGCCCTGTTGACGGGGATCTTATTCATTATTGAATGAGATGCGGCTACAGTTTCGTTACAGCCTGATCTCTATCAAAGCCTTGTTTATTAGCGTCATCCTGTCCAGCGTGGTTTTCTGGTGTTTAACTGTGAGGCGGCGATTATCCACGTTGGCACTCTGCCCGATGCCCCTGTCAACACACTATAGTGTTATCTGCTGTGTGGTGTTTAACCGACTGGTGTTTGGGACGCAAACGCTGTTTTTACGTTTTCATGGGCAGAGTCTAGCACGCTTGATTCTGTCGTGATGTTAGCCAGCGGGTTGTGTGATGTGCTTTCTCTGGCATTCAGTGACGTTTCTGGCGGCGGTTTTGCCATCATTCCCGATGTAACGGCGGCGCACTACAGTGCAGTGCATGCTGCTAATATTTTTGTTTCGGATGGTGCTGACGCTGTTGTGTTTTTGTTCTGGCTCGGCCGGCGGGATCTTTGCGCCGATGCTGGCGTTGGGCACCGTGCTAGGCGGTGCTTACGGGGTTATATTGCACGGCGTATTCATTCCCAGAGTATGGGCATTAGGTGCTGGCACTTTTGCCATTACAGGAATGGGCGCGTTGTTTGCGGCTTCAGTACGCGCGCCCCGCTGACCGGGATTGTGGTGGTGCTGGAAATGACGGATAACTATCAGTTGATTCTTCCCATGATCATTACCTGCCTAGGGGCGACGTTAATGGCACAGTTTTTAGGCGAACAACCATTATACTCTGCGATTCTGGCCCGAATACTGCAACGACAAAATGCGTTAGAGCAGCGTTCGGAAAATGAACACAAGGCCAAACTTTGAACCTTGTTTCCCGCCATTGTATAATAAGCGTATGATTGGGATAAGCCAAACGGCATGCACCGCCCAATAAAAGATAAGCTTGGAGTACGACAATGCGCGATGAAGTAATGGCTGTGACGCTGCAATTTACTGATTCTGCGGCAAAAAAGGTGAAAGTCCTAATTGCTGATAAAGAGAATAAGGAGCTGAAACTTCGCGTCTACATTACCGGGGGCGGCTGTAGCGGTTTCCAATACGGTTTCACTTTCGACGATAAAATTAACGACGGTGACATGATCATTGAGAAACAGGGCGTGGCGCTGGTAGTAGACCAGATGAGTCTGCAATATCTGCTCGGCGGTTCGGTGGATTACACGGAAGGTCTAGAAGGTTCGCGCTTCGTGGTCACTAACCCGAATGCGAAAAGCACCTGCGGCTGCGGCTCTTCTTTCAGTATCTGATTATCCTACCGCTGATATCGAAAAAACCGCGTTGAAGAGCGCGGTTTTTGTTTTAACGGAACCGAATAAACCATGCGCCATCATCACTCAATCGTGATCAGCTGCTGTTCCTGATGGGTTACTGTGCGAGCTCCTTCCTGCGCTTAGTGAGATTTGCGTAATCTTTGGCATGAGCGCTTTTGCATTCTGGCATTCAACGCGGGCGGTGGCTGCGATTTCCTTGATCTTACAGACAGCAATCACGTTCAACTCTACATTAAATTTGTCGCTGGTGCTTGACGCATAGGCAGTATTACATACCAGCATCAACATGCCCGCTTTAAGCAGACTTATTTTTATTACTATTCTACCTGGTATTAAAAAGAATCGTTACCGGTTCAGTGCACAATGTGCGTTATCAAATAGTTATGTTTTTGTATACAGTTGCGTTTTAACCGTTTGTGGCATGATAATTGGTTTTTGACTTGATAAAAAGCGTGCAGTCATGCCTGCACGAGCGCAGGCATGACCCTATGATTTACTGGGCGGGGAGGGCGGCAAGTTGCTGAAAAATGTACTGGGCTGCCAAGTAGCACGAGCGGCTGCTGCGATTAAACCAATCTTCGTCTACCGTAATAATTTGCACGGATAACTGCAGCGACCAAAATTCACGCGTGTCGGCCACATCGGTAGGTGTGCCTGTTGTAATTAATTCCCTGTTGTGGGTTGCGCCGTAATACCTGTTCACGACTGACCTGCGGCCAGGGCACCTTGCTATCATCGAAAATATTGACGTCGTCACACATGGCGAGCACCTGTTTTTATAACGACTATTTTCCTGACATGAACAGCGGGTGTGTGTACCAAATTACAGGAATATCTGATGTTTTACGCATAATGGGAGTAGCGTGCTTTCAAATCAGCCAACTGCTGGCGTAAGGTCTGAGCGTTTTGTTGCGCCACCTCAGGATATGCGCTATATTGCCCAAGCTGTTTCAGAATGGTCGGTATTTTCTCCAGCGAGGTAGGATCCAGATACAACACCGGGATGCCAAAGGCAGAGAGTTGCTCAAGTGGTCTCTGCGGGTTCCCTTCATACCAAGCCAGAACCAAATCCGGCTTTAAGGCGGGCTAGCACCCGTTCCAGATTGATACCCTGCCAGGAAATAACCTATTCCCGCTGTTGCGCTTCTGGCGGGTAGCTTGACCAAGCACTCACACCAATCACCTTGATCGCCCATGTAGAGGCGAAGGTCAGCTCCGCAGCGTGTGGAGCCAGACTGATAATGCGCTGGCCCGTCCTGCCATGAGCAGACACAGTATTATCAGAAGATAGAGCCTGCGAACGCGCATCAGACTTTTCCAGTGAGCTCTTGCAACATGGCGCTCATCATAAGTGAGGATTGCTTGGTCCGCTACGGCCAGAAACTTATCAAAACTCAGGTGAGAGGCTTTGTATGCAACATCGGAAATGGCGCGTACTACGACAAAAGACATACCGAACTGATGGCAAACGTGAGCGATTGACGTGGCTTTCCATTTCGACCGAAACGACCTGTGGGAAGGTGCGACGGATGCGGGCCAGCTATTCAGAACCGTTAATAAACGCATCACCACTGACAATTATCCCCTGAACGGCATTCAATTGCAGAGAAACAATAGCGCGCTCGGCTAGCGCAATAAGGGAGGAATCGGCAGAAAACGCCGCCAGGCAACCTGCCATCTGGCCAGCTTCATAATTGAAGGCGGTGACATCGGCATCGTGATAGCGCGATTCACTGGATACTACGATATCGCCGACGTTCGGGGTAGATGCCAGACCGCCCGCAGAGCCGGTGTTGATGAAGATGTTAGGACGGACGTGTTCCAAAGCAGCGTGGTGACCATCGCCGCGAAAACCTTGCCAATACAGGATTTTAGCAGCGCCACTTCAACACCGTTCAGCCACCCGCTGTAGATGTCGCATCCGGCGCGTGTGAAGGTACTGCAGTTTTCGATGAGATCGCGCAGGATCGACACTTCTTGTTCCATAGCTCCGATGATGCCGACTTTCATAAGATTCCCCACAAAATTTCGAATAGTTAGCCGTAGTCTGTGTTGTGTAGTCTATCATGGCTAACGGGGTGAAATGGAACCAGGTGTGATTTTTGCGGCAGTAAAGGGGAAGTGGATGTCAAATATCGATTTTTCAAAAAAATTCAGCGTTCAGCGGCCTATGAGCAAACCGATCACGGCGGAGAGTGAATATGACATCATCCGCCTGTTTGAAAGTGATAGAGGGCGCATCATAAACTATGCTGCGATCCGCCGTTTACAACAGAAGACGCAGGTATTTCCACTGGAGCGTAACGCCGCGGTGCGTTCGCGGCTGACACACTCTATGGAAGTGCAGCAGGTCGGTCGCTATATCGCCAAAGATATTCTGGTGCAGATAAAAGGCGAAAACCGACTGGACGTCCTTGGCCTGTCTCTGTGGCAGACGCCCTTTGAAAGTATGGTAGAAATGGCCTGCCTAATGCACGACATCGGAAACCCGCCCTTTGGCCATTTTGGTGAATCAGCTATCAACAACTGGTTTAGAAAACGATTGGATGCTGCTTATATTCAGGATGACGCATTGTCGCGTGATGATGCTTGTCAGGTTGAAGCCCTGTGGCTGAAAGGAAATGCGCACGACGCATTGCGGCGTCAGGTGCGACAGGATCTCAGCCATTTCGAAGGGAATGCACAAGCGATTTGTTTGGTGCATACGCTGCTTAAACTGAATCTTACACAGCCAGGTGGGTTGTATTCTCAAATATACCCGGCCAGCGTATTGGGTCGGCGAAGTGCCCGACAACTATCGCTATCTGATGAAAAAACCGGGGTATTACCTTTCTGAACATGATTTTATTGCCGACTTGCGCCAGGAATTGTCGCTGGACGAATACCATCGCTTTCCGCTTACTTACATCATGGAAGCCGCGGACGACATCTCCTACTGCGTTTCCGATCTGGAGGATGCGGTAAAAAAAAGAGATCATTACCACCGAACAGCTTTATTTGTATATGCGCCAAACCTGGGGTACGGTCGATCCTTCGGATCTGTTTGCCAAAACCGTAGAGCAGGCTTATAAAAGCCAAAAACAGCACCACTGGCGCAGCACAGACGATCAATTTTTTATGCAGTTGCGTGTCAATACGGTGGCGAAGCTGGTGCCTTATGCGGCGCATCGTTTTATCAAAAAATTGCCTGCAATTTACGCTGGCGCTTTTGATGAGGCGCTGCTGGAAGACAAGGGCGCGCAAGCCAAACTGTTGCGGGTTTTTAAAGAGGTTGCGCGCAACTATTTGTTTAATAACGCAGAAGTTGAAAAGCTGGAACTGAAAGGCTATCGCGTGATCAGAGGGCTATTGGACATTTATCACCAGTTGCTGGAAATGTCTTATGATGCGTTCAGCCAGATGGTGAATGATGATACGCATCCGCACTACCCCATCGAAACCCGGCTCTACCACAAGCTTTCCAGTAAACATTGCCTGGCCTATCATGAAGCCATGTTCCAACTCTCGGCACTGTCTTGTGAGGAACAGGAGATTTGGGAAAATACTATTATCGGGCACGGTTGATTCAAGATCATATCAGTGGAATGACAGATCATTACGCTTACGACGAATACCGGCGGCTGATAGCGGCGGAATAACAATTTATGTAAAAAGGCTCCTACTTGCTTACGTTTGGGCCAGCGCGCGGCTATGAACTTTGTGCTTTCTTGTTTATCTGATTATAGCACGAACGCTAATTGAGCCTGTTTACGAACACCCGCCAGGGTGACATTGAGAGGGTGGGATGGTAAAGAGGTTAGGCGGCGTGGGATTTACCTATTGATACGATGAGATAAGAGATCATGAAAAGAAAATCATTTGTTCTGAGTCTATTGGCGATGAACCTGGCAATGAACATGGGGCACTTCTTTGCGGCGACTGAAGCGGTAGTATCGCCATCCAGCCAGATACCAAGTCTGGCTCCGATGCTCGAGAAAGTGATGCCTTCCGTCGTCAGCATCTCCATTGAAGGGCATACTGACGTCAAGCGCAGCAATATTCTGCAGCAGATACAGCCTTTCTTCGGTGAAAATTCGCCGTTCTGTCAAGAGGGGTCGCCATTCCAAAATTCCCCAATTTGTCAGAGGGTTGAAGACGGATGGAAAGATGGTGCGCCCACAAAACGTGAGAACTTCCAGGCATTAGACTCTGGTGTGGTGATCAACGCGGAGAAAGGCTATGTGGTAACTAATAATCACGTGGTCGACAACGCGGACAAGATTCAGGTGCGGCTTTACGATGGGCGTAAGTATGATGCCAAAGTGATTGGCAAAGATCAACGTACCGACGTTGCGTTGATTCAAATGATTGATTTTAAAAATCTGACTGCCATCAAGATCGCTGATTCCGATCAGTTGCGGGTGGGTGATTATACCGTGGCGATCGGCAACCCCTACGGTCTAGGTCAAACGGCGACGTCCGGTATTGTTTCGGCATTAGGACGCAGCGGGCTGAATATCGAGAATTATGAAAACTTTATCCAGACCGATGCCGCGATCAACCGAGGCAACTCGGGCGGGGCGCTGATTAACCTTAATGGTGAGCTTATCGGTTTGAACACCGCGATTTTGACACCGGATGGTGGAAACATCGGTATTGGTTTTGCTATTCCGAGCAACATGGTGAAAAACCTGACCGCGCAATTGGTTGAATTTGGCGACGTGAAACGCGGCGAACTGGGTATTACTGGCACCGAGCTCAATTCCGATCTGGCGCAAGCGATGAAAGTGGATGTGCAGCGCGGAGCATTTGTTAGCCAGGTCAGGCTGAAGTCTGCTGCTGACGAAGCAGGCATAAAAGCCGGTGACGTCATTTTGACACTGAACGATAAACCGATCAGCAGCTTTGCTGCATTGCGCGCCCAGGTGGGTTCCTTACCAGTCAGTAGCAAGGTCAAGCTGGGGCTGCTGCGTGAAGGCAAACCGTTAACGGTAGAAGTAACCTTGCAACAGGCTAGCCAGACACAGGTCGCCTCGGGTAATCTTTACACCGGTATCAGCGGCGCATCGCTCAGCGATACCGAAATCGACGGCCAGAAAGGTGTGAAGGTGGATGAAGTGAAAGTAGGATCGGCGGCCGCGAAAATCGGCTTGAAGAAGGATGACGTTATCCTTGGTGTGAACCAGCAGCCAGTGCAGAATCTGGGTGAACTGCGTAAAATTCTGGACAGCAAGCCACCGATGTTAGCACTGAATGTGCTGCGTGGCAATACTACGATTTATCTGTTGGCACAATAAACGGTTGCACTTTCAGACTGAAAGGAGCGTACCTGATACGCTCCTTTTTATTTTCCCCTTAGCCATTCACCTTCTCGTTATTATATGATACTTCTCGCAATTCTAAGGAATTAAGTTAATGTTTGTAAAATCGCACAATATTTAGCTTTCAGGGTAACGTTATGATAGTGTAATTATTGCTTTCTCTTACCAGTGGCGGGAATGGAGTCACATCACCTCAACGCAAAGCTTGCTCAGGATAGCCGTCTGCGTGAAGAACTGGTGATAAACCTGATTCTCACGGACGAACTATCACCCTCGCTGATGGAGATGGTGTAGTGAGCACAACGTCTGGGGATCGGTCTTAATACGCCGCCGTATGGTGGCAGCTATCGAAGTGGATAGCGGCCAATTTGGCGTGGACAGTGCGATGACAGAATTGCAGCAGTTGCAAACGCTGTTGACCACGCACGAGCGCAAAAACCTGATCGCTTTCGTGTCTCTGACCGAAATGGTGGTGCTGAAACCCGCGCTGAATAGTCGTGGTCGTTGAGATGCCGAAAAACATCGACGTTGCGTAGATAACCTGTTCTCCCGCATGACGGAGAACTGTTGCCTGCAGGTACGGATGGCATTGGGTAACTGCTTTACCAGACAGGGCAGCATTGCGCGTTCTTACCGTTGCGCGCACTACCATGGGTGTAAGGAAACAGCGTATGCCCAGTCAGCGTTGCTATATCAGGATTTAATGCTGCCGTGTTGCTCGATAGTCTGCGCAGTGGCTGGCAGGCCGATGAACTGGTGCATTCGTTGGCAAAGCTGAAAGCGATGGACGGCAATGATTTGCTGCGACGTACTCTTAACGCCTGGTTTCGCAATAATCTTCAGCCTGGCTAGCGCTACGGCTAACGCGCTGTTTATCCACCGCAATACGCTTGAATATCGCCTGAACCGTATTTCCGAACTGACCGCGCTGGATTTTGGCAACTTTGCCGATCGTTTGCTGCTCTATGTGGCACTGCAACTCGATGAAGAAGAATAATTTGCTATTTTATTGATCCAAGTGGCCGATGGTCACTTTGCGGTTACTGATGAACAACACTATTTCCGCCGTCATTCCCGGCTTTTTCGCCGAGGATGATGAGAAGGAAAGCAGAGGATAACAAAGGGTAAGTGACTCTGTCATCAGTCTGAAGGGGACTTAGGTACCTTTTTGGGTAAAATATTCAATAAATTAATCACAGTATAAACCCTCCTGTTTTGGATGTGGAGATACAGTGGCTACAGTTGATGTAAGATGTCCGTTTTGTGAACAGACAGTCTCTGTAAAAAAACACAGTTATGGCAGAAGTGCCCATCAGCCGTTACCGTTGTCAATCATGTAAACGCACCTTCCAACACGATTATTCTTATCGTGCTATTGACTTGGCAATGAATAATGCGGGTATTCGTAACACTGCTCCAGGCATCCAGCAACATGCTTTCTGGCCCGGTATCATAGCCACGTACCGGACAGTCAGGCGCCAGCAGGGATATGTTGGTAATCCCACACAATATTGAGTACTACGCGACGTTCATCCGAGTGCATCAGCAACGCATAGTAAAAATCCGGCACCAGCGCGGCGCATCCTGCCCGCCAAGCGCGATGTCACATCGGCGAAAATCCGCCCACTGTAGTGATGCCAGTCAACGTTGCAATTTGGTTGTTATCGCTGATTTTCAGTGTACAAGGGGCGTCACCGATCGGTTCGTGTCACATCGTTTGTGCATGGCAGCCGATCGCCATAATATCGCTGGCATTGAGTTCTGTCTGTCTCAACAGCATCAGCACTACTTCGGCAAACAGCTTTCCGAGGCGTGTATCCAGAGCTGATCTAACACTGATAATGTTACTGCCTACCCCTGACATACGTCCAGAATCGCTTGCTTCAATGCAAACGGCATTTGTATGATAATAGTTCGCCTGTTGCGCGACCGTGTGCTCATCAATCGCTGCAAGAACCATATCGATACCATCCAGACTGGTGCCCGACATCACTCTGATGTATCTGCCTGATTTCATAAAGGTGTATTTCCTATCCCGTACTGTACACGCACACAAAATCTCCATAAACAAAGCTGCACTATGTTTACAAAGTAACATAGCAAACGGCTCAGCTATTCTTCATTCTACGGCGGATTCGCCATCTTATTCTTTGAATGTGCGTTTATTTTGAGGAAAAGGCTATTTTTTGCTATAAAATGAACATATGCGCCAATAGGCCAAATAGGATGAAAGAGAATAGTGGCAGCGTTGAGTTGTGCACAGACGGGTGTAATCCTATTATAGCAGGGTGAGTTGTGCACAACGGCCAATTTGTCGTTTCGCAGTGACCGTTTGATGAGCATTACTACCACGTTAGCCTTCAGTAACGGAAAGCTGACACATTGCGATTACAGGAGTATTATATATGATGAAACGTTTACTTGTAATTACTTTAATCGGTATGATATTGTCAGGCTGTGCCAACACCAGTTCGCTTTCCGGTGACGTTTATCACGCCTCTGAAGCCAAACAGGTTCGTGCTGTAACTTATGGCACCATAGTTTCATTGCGACCTGTACAGATTCAGGCTGGCGATGAAAACGGGACCATGGGCGCAATTAGTGGCGCAGTACTGGGTGGGTTCCTGGGTAACACCATCGGTTGTGGCACTAGTCGTTCACTGGCAACCGCAGCAGGCGCGGTTGCGGGTAGTGTAGCAGGACAAAGAGCACAAGGTGCGATAAACCGCTTTCAAGGCGTCGAGTTGGAAATCCGTCGTGACGATGGTACTACCATCGTTGTTGTGCAACGCCAGGGCAATACCTGTTTCAGTATGGGCCAACGTGTTGCTATGTCCAGCAATGGCCAAAAAGTGACTGTAGCACCACGCTAAATACGCCTATATTTCTGTTATCACCACTGGCATGGTGGTGATAACCACGTTATTTCTTAGATCAATAATGTCACTTCATATAAAAAGTTCATTCGGACACAATGCAGCCTTAATCGTACAGGCATGCTGAACAAATAATTTCATTAACACAAAACACGTCGGGTACGGTCTTGCATTCAATAACCCAATACATCATCAAACGTAATACTCACGTTTGATGTAAGTACCGATAAGCCTATCGTGCATTTCGGATTACGATTGAGGCGTTTCAATCGGTTGCACAGCGTGCAGATTTTTACG
>JBPETC010000050.1:0-13299 GCA_051710325.1 Symbiopectobacterium sp. | reverse complement strand
AATGCGGGTATTCGTAACACTGCTTGGGCGTTACATACTAGTATCAATACCGTCATGCGTACCTTAAAAACCCTCTCCGCGGAATGTAACAACGTTGCCACTGGATAGCCTATTGGCAACAAAAAACGACAGCGTTGGCTATGGTATGTATGAGCGCTGTGTTTGAAGCGGATTATCCCTCATGCATTTGTGCCTCTCCTGCGTAAGTTGCTGGAACTGCTCTCAGGGTTCAGAGTGGCATTTTGGTGCACTGATGGCTATAGGGCTTACAACGACGAACTTACAAAAGCAAAACACATTGTTGGCAAACTGTATACACAGCGAAATAAGTACTGTTGCATCAAGCTTCAATCGCTGCCCGAAGTTTCTTCATGGCGTTTTTCTCTAACTGACGCACACGTTCTGCGGACACGCCGTATTTATCAGCCAGTTCCTGTAAGGTAGATTTATTGTCATCATCCAACCAGCGCGCCCAGATAATATGCTGGCTGCGTTCATCCAGCCCTTCCAACGCGTAGGCAAGCTTGTCCGCCGCGTGATTATCCCAGTTATCTTCTTCGATGCCATCGGCAAAATCAGAGGATTTATCCTGAAGATAGAGCATGGGTGTCATCGCCTTGCCATCGTGCGATTCGTCATCCAGTGTAGGATCGAACGTCATGTCTTGTGCAGCCATACGAGATTCCATCTCGCGCACATCTTTACTGGTAACACCTAATTCACGGGCCACCAGTTCTACTTCTTCCTGATTAAACCAGCCCAGACGCTGTTTGGTCTTACGCAGTTTAAAGAATAGCTTGCGCTGCGCTTTGGTGGTCGCAACCTTAACGATACGCCAGTTACGCAACACATATTCGTGAATTTCGGCTTTGATCCAGTGGACAGCAAAGGACACCAGACGCACACCCATTTCCGGGTTGAAGCGGCGCACCGCTTTCATCAGGCCTATGTTGCCTTCTTGAATCAGGTCTGCCTGTGGCAATCCGTAACCAGCATAAGTACGGGCTACGTGAATCACAAAGCGCAGATGCGACAGGATTAGCACTTTCGCCGATTCCAGATCGCCCTCGTAATGCAGCTGTTCAGACAGTGCCCGCTCTTCCTCCGCCGTTAGCATCGGATAGGCGTTGGCAGCACGAATATACCCCTCCAGACTGCCCTGGGGAACTAGAGTGAAAGTTTGCATATCTTTGGTCATTCGACCCCTCTTCAATTATCGTGAGTGAATAAAATATAATGTTAAACCTCACATTATGTACAATAAAAACCGATGCACTTTACTGCCGATCCGGCACAGAACCTTAGACTGTGTCGTATGCCAAGAGTTCCTTCTGCCCATCGACTAACCCCATTTATCACCTTGACGGCGACAGTTCAAGGCGAACCTTTCGATGATTTTGCGCCACCCTCGGCACGCCAAAGGCACCAAAAATCCTACCAGAAAAACTCATTCTGGTGTAAAGCGACGTAAGTGTCGCACGGTTGCCAGCCATGCTGCCAGCCATCCAATCATCCCGGCAATCAACAGCAGCAACAGTGATTCATCCCAGCTGAGTCCGATCACGGGAAAGCGCCTACCAAATACCGTAGCGACCTGATCGACCAGGGCAGAGAGCTTCCAGACCAACGTCTGCGACAGAGTCAGCGACAGCAACGCACCACCGCTGCCTAACAACGCACCACCGTTGAGGAAGGGGCGTAAAATAAAGCCGTCTGTCGCCCCAATCAGCTTCATAACATTGATGGTTTCACGGCGGCTGAAAATACTCAGACGCACGCTATTGCCGATGACCAGGAACACGGCAATAATCATTAGGATACCGATGGTAGCGACCACCTGACCCACCAGTGAGGTCAGCGACACCAGGCGCGCAAACCAGCTATAGTCCATACGGACTTCACTCACACCGTGCACCGCTGCCACACGATCGCGCAACGAGGTCAGCGTCTGTAAACTTTGGAAGTTCAGCTTTGGCGTAATGATGGCAACGGCGGGCAGCGGATTCTCTTCCAGCATGTCCAGCGCTCCACCGAAACCGGACCAGTTGCGAAACTCGCCCATCGCTTCATCACGGGACAAGTAGTTGACCTTCTCCACCCCGTCCTCTGCCGCAAGCGTGTCAATCACGCACTGCGCCGCGTCATTATCCAACGCTTTATCCAGATAGCCCGTCAGTTGCGGCGTGGGATACCACTGCTCCGCTGCCTGACTGGCGTTTTTCCACACGAGATAACAGATACTTGGCAACGTCAGCGAGATGGTAATCACCATGATGGTCAGCAGCGTCGCCAACGGCTGGCGCAGCATATCCGCCAGCGTATTGTCCCAAGCATAACGCCACTGTTCTTGCCAGCCACCGCGCAGTGCCTTTTCCTTGTTTACGCGGGGTTTCGCGTTACGGGAAGAATTAGTCGCCATAAACGCCTCACAACATACGTCCTTGCGACAGCGTCAGTAAGCGATACTGACCGCTGCCAATCAGCGTCGTGTCGTGCGTTGCCATCAATACCGTGATGCCAACGCGGTTAAATTCTTCGAACAGACACAAAATATCCTGAGACAATGCGTTATCCAGGTTACCGGTCGGTTCATCTGCCAGCAGCACCGTCGGTTTATTCACCACCGCGCGGGCGATGCCAACACGCTGCTGTTCACCGCCTGACAATTGAATTGGGTAGCTCTTAGCTTTATCCAGCAAGCCCACCTTATCGAGAGCTGCCGAAACACGGCGGCGGATATCTTCACTGCTAGCCCCGGCAATAATCAGAGGCATCGCCACGTTATCGTAAACGGTACGATCCATCAGCAAATGGTGATCCTGAAAGATCATACCGATCTGGCGGCGCAATAAGGGCACTTCACGCTTTTTCAAGCGGCTGATATTGTGCCCGCTGAACAAAATCCGGCCCACGCTCGGGCGCTCTATGCCACAAATCAGTTTCAGCAGGGTACTTTTCCCGGCACCGGAATGGCCAGTCAGAAACGCCATTTCACCAGGGAGCAGATGGAAATCCACCCCCTGCAACGCCTGACGTCCACCGAGATAAGCCTTACTGACTTGTTCAAATAAAATCATCTGTTTTCATCCTCTCGGGAAAGCTGTTTATTCTCACTAGACATCAGTCTTCGCGGGCAAAAAGCGCCTCAATAAAATTGTCAGCCTTAAAGGGATGCAAATCATCAACACCTTCCCCTACCCCAATATAGCGGATAGGAATCCCAAACTGATCGGCGATGGCGAAGATCACCCCGCCTTTCGCGGTGCCATCCAGCTTAGTCAGGGTAATACCGGTCAAACCGACGGCATCGTTAAACAGTTTCGCCTGGCTGACGGCGTTTTGTCCGGTGCTGGCGTCCAACGTCAGCATGATTTCATGCGGCGCAGACTTATCCAGTTTTTTCACCACTCGGACAATTTTCTTCAATTCTTCCATCAGGTGCGCTTTGTTCTGAAAGCGTCCTGCGGTATCAGCGATCAGCACGTCAGCGCCGCGCGCTTTTGCGGCCTGAATGGCATCAAAAATCACCGAGGCGGAATCCGCCCCCGTATGCTGCGCGACCACGGCCACATTGTTGCGCTGTCCCCATATCTGCAATTGCTCTACGGCGGCAGCACGGAAGGTATCCCCGGCAGCCAGCACCACCGATTTACCCTGTGCCTGGAATTGGCGTGCCAATTTACCGATGGTGGTGGTTTTCCCGACGCCGTTAACGCCCACCATCAGGATCAGGTAAGGGGTTTTTCCGTCGATGTTAAGCGGCTCATCCACCTTGTTAAGGATAGCGCCAATCTCTTCTTTCAGTTTCACCAACAGCGCATCGGCATCTTTTAGTTGTTTACGGCTGGCGTGCTCTGTCAGGTCGGCAATAATCTTGCGCGTGGTTTCCACGCCAACATCAGCAATCAATAATTGCTCTTCCAGTTCCTCAAACAGATCGTCATCGATTTTCTTGCCGCGAAACAATCCGATAAATCCGGAACCGAGATTTTCTCGGGTTTTTACCAGACTGCGTTTTAGCCGGGCGAAAAAACCCTCTTTGGTCGATCTTTCCTGCTCCTGTGCCACAGGCACAGGCTCAGAAACGTGTTCTGCAACTTCCGTTATCGCTTGCTCATCGGCACTATCCTGTGATAGCAGAACATCTTGTGATAGCAAAGTATCCTGCGCTTCAAGATTCATCTGCGCCTCTGCACGGTCTACTGTCTCAGTGGTTGTTTCAACGGCATCAGCAACGCACGGCGATTCTGGCTGCGCAGCAGCCGGTTCTTCAAGCACCTGTGCGCTGTGAACCTCAGTCTGCACGTCAGGCTCATCGTTTGGCGTTTCGGCGTGAACCTCCGATACTACAGGAACCTCACTATCCTGAGGCTGCGCCATATCCTGCTGCTGTTCTGCTGCTTGCGGTTGCTCAGTCCGTTCCTCTTCCTGAGACCCTAATCCCAGCCAGGAAAAGAAACCGCGTTTTTTCTCTTTTGTCATATCGCAATCGCGCCCCATGCTGTTGCTCACAGCAACGCTTAAATAATTAAAGTCAATAACCCAGTCAGAGTCTACCACTTTCCGCCAGGCAGCAACACGCACCATGGCAGGATAGGTGGAGATAACCTCGGTAACGAAGTATGTCATCTCGATAACCGGGTAGGCCAAAACCACTCGTCACCGCAGAGAAACCTGATATTAACATTCCTTCCCCTCCTAACCCCGCTAGAATAGCGCCTATCTAATTACAGATAGCGAATCTCAGCACCAGGCAACCCGGAGTTCTGCAGTAAACAGACGATGGCAAAAAAAAATGCACCTGCAAAGGCAGGCCAAATCCGCATTATCGGCGGCCAGTGGCGAGGACGAAAACTTCCCGTGCTAGATAGCCCAGGGCTGCGCCCCACCACCGATCGCGTTCGTGAAACGCTGTTTAACTGGTTAGCGCCAGTCATTCAGCAGGCCCGTTGCCTGGATGGCTTCGCAGGCAGCGGCGCACTGGGATTTGAAGCGCAGTCACGCTATGCGGCACATGTCACCCTTCTGGAACATGAACGCAGCATCGCCCGGCAATTAGAACAGAATGCGGTGCTGTTGAAGGCGAACAACGCCCGCATCATCAATACCAATACGTTGAACTGGCTGGCGCAGGCCGGTGAACCCTATGACGTGGTGTTTCTCGATCCCCCCTTTCGCCGGGACTTATTGAACCAGACGCTCCATTTGCTGGAACAGCAGGGCTGGCTGGCACCCAAATCGTGGATTTATGTGGAAGCCGAGGCCGAGAATGGCGACCTCGAGACTCCGGTTACCTGGACGCTACACCGCGAAAAAGTGGCAGGACAAGTGGCATACCGGCTGTATATCCGCCAGGCTACGCCCAACACAGCATGAAGAGGCAGACGATGATTTGGATTAACCTGGGTAACCTGGGTCGGATATTGATGATTGGGGTGTGGCTTTTTAATTACCAACTTAATTGCGCCCTTTTCCTCGCCCACTAAACATCTTCATGATGGGCGCTATGGGGTTTACGCTGTTGATGCACAGTTTCAGGTGCTGTTGTTCCGTACCAGCCACGGTAAAGAACAGGGGCCATTGAGCCGCGCGCTGGAAGCTCGTATTTTCCTATTCGGGATGTTTGAATTTCTAGCGTAGCAGAAAAGATGAAAGGGTTCAACCCACTAGCGGGACAAAATAGCTCTATGCAGGTTCGAAGGATACAAAACGTGAGCCCTCCTGGACCTGCAATCTTCCCGTCATTTCCAACGCTAGCGCTTGGGAAGATCGTGACTCATCGGCTGAGAGCGCTTCGGGCGCGCCAACGAAATGGTATGGCGCGCAGCACGGCGATCTCGGACTTTACCGTGCGTAGCGGTGCGGCATCGTTCTCTACGCGCTGCCATCGATCGTTGCCGCAGAAACTGTCTCCACCCCAGAAAAAGGCTTTTTCCCAGAAAGGAAAGGGAAAGCGGTTACATTATCGCCAAACTCGGAAATACGGGCCGCCCATTCCTCCGTCACGGCATCGATGCGGATTGCGTATCACCGCTTGCAGCGGAATAAAGCTGCGATTTACGCCAGAAAACTTCGTTTTCAGCTTCTCGGTAGAGAAGGGTCCACCAACAGGGTGGAGGTGCCGTCAAAAACGAAATCCGCAATCTCGATAAAACCAAACAGGCTGCTTTGCACCAACTCCCGCACGTAAAGCTGATAATTTTTGCTGTTATTCATAAATTAAATCCGGTAGAGCGTAGACTCATTTCTCATGCAAAAACCGTCCCTTCTTCAGTGGTATCGCGAAGAAAGATATATATAAAAAAGATCATTATCGACGCCAAAATAGCATGAAGCGCGTTACTTCGCGCTTGTCACACGGCGTATTGTTCATCCCGCGCGCGATCTTCTACACTCAATGATGAAAAATCCAATAAAGTGATAAGGATACCCCTATGCTCTGGTCGTTTATTGCCATTCTGTTTTCATGCACAGCTCTACGTCTATGCCAGCTACCGTTTTGGCCTGGCTGGCAACGCTGCTTGTTCAAACCCATTACCATCACACTGCTGCTGGCGCTGGCCTGGCAAACGCCGCTGATGAGTGTCACCGGTTACTTTATTGTGCTCGGCCTGTTGGCAGCAACATTAGCCGCGGATGTCTTTCTGCTACCTATACAGCGCATGCTGTTTGCCATCGGTGCCTATTCCTCCTGCCATCTGCTCTACACCATTGGATTTCTGGTGACGAAAGCCTCACTCACGTTTTTGTCCATTGCCGCTGTTGCTGTTGGTGATTATTGCGATACTGCTCGCCATCCTGTGGTCACGGCTCGACACCCTACGCTGACCGGTCGTAGCATTTATCGCAATGAATGCGGTCATGGTGTAAATTGCCGGGGAACAGTATTTTGCACTTAGCAGCAGTAATAATCTCTCCTGGTTTGCGGGTAGTGTGCTGCTCTTTCGCCCACAGCGTCTGGCTAATTCACTATATACCGTTTTCCGCTTCGTGCCCATCAGGCGATTGTGGCTGCTGGCTATTTTGCAGGCCATTTTCTGATCGTAAAGGCGCTATGTTTTTAATCAGCGCTGAGCGTCAAAAGTGCTGTGCAGCTGCTGACAGCAGTGATAAATTGTAGATGAGAACCACTATTATCAAATAGAAGAGCATGATGCATTCTCATCACTAGACTCACCATGGCCACACTCACCACAATCATGGTGACAATGCTTGCTGCCAGCTCCATGCGCAGAACAATAGTCATGCCGATGCAGTTGCTGTGCACTGAAATACAGCACCACAACAATCTCTGCATACGCTACTACACCCGGTGCGGTGCATAGCGCGTCTGACGGCGGAGAGAACGGCGACCCAGACGGCAGCGACAGCGACGCCTCACTCGCTTCCGGCTTGCGCTTAAGTTGGATCATCCGCGGGATGGATTGTCCCAGTTGCGCCAAAAAGATCGAAACTGATTTTCAGCGGTGAGCCCTTTGCCATCGAAACGCTGATGAGCGCCGCCGCGCTGGGTACCTTATTGATTGGTGCCATCAGCGAAACCACCATGGTTATTTTGCTATTTATATTGGGAGAACTCCTGGAAGCCTACGCCGCACAGCGCGCCCGTTGCGGTGTCAGCGCGTTCGTTGATGGCGCTGATGCCAGAAACCGCAACGGTAATCCATGACGGTCAGCGCACTCAGGTCAGCATTGAGGCATTGCGGCCCGGCGATGTGATTGAAGCGGCACCGGGCAGCCGATTGCCCGCCGATGGCGAACTGCTGCTTCCCCATGCCAGCTTTGATCAAAGCGCATTGACTGGGGAATCTCTTCCGGTAGAGCGGGAGCAGAGCGGTAAAGTCTCGGTAGGTAGCCTGAGCGTCGATCGTCTGATACAGCTGCGTGTGATCTCAGAACCAGGCACCAGCGCCATCGACTGCATTTGCATTTAATTGAAGAAGCTGATAGCCACCGCGCGCCGATAGAGCGTTTTCTAGATCGCTTTAGCCGTTATTATACCCAGTAATTATGCTGCTCGCCGCGGCAACTATCATGGTTCCACCATTGTTATTCGGTGGCCTTCTTGGCAAGAGTGGATTTATCGTGGCTTGACGCTGCTGCCAATCGGTTTCCCCTGTACGTTAGTGATCTGAACCCCGGCGGCCATCACGTCTAGACTTGCGGCTGCTGCTCGGCGCGGTGCGCTAATCAAAGGCGGCGCGGCGCTAGAGATTCTGGGCACCATCAATACCATTGCCTTCGACAAAACTGTCACCCTGACACAGGGCAAACCTCAGGTGACCGATGCAATACCCGCACAGGGCGTGAGCACGGCAACGCTTCTGGCACGCGTGGGCAGCGATAGAGGCTGGGTTCACACCATCCGCTGGTGAAAGCGATTGTCCAATATGCCCGCACGGTTGTCCGGTCCTTCCGGTAGAAACGGCACAGCGTGCACTGGCCGGTGTGGGGTTGAGGGCGTCATAGCAGAAAAAATCCTCAGCGTCAAAGCACCCACTTAAAATCTCATCCGAAGCGCTCAACGCCGACTGGTGCGATCGCATGCGATCGCATTCATGCCCTGGAAAGCAACGGAAAACCGTGGTGGTGGTACAGGAAGAAATGCATAGCATTGGCTTGCTTGACGCTGCGTGACACATTGCGGCGGGTCGGGTACGCCGCAAACTATTGAAGCACTATGCACGCTGGGAATTCGCATGCACCATGCTCACCGGTGATAATCCGCGTTCGGCGGTAGACATCGCGACAACTCTAGGCATTGATTATAAAGCAGATCTACTGCCTGCCAACAAAGTTGATGCCGTGCGCGAAATGAACCAGATCCATCCGACGGCGATGATGAGCGATGGCATTAACGATGTGCCAGCAATGAAATCGGGGCTATCGACATCGCCATGGGCGGGGCAGCGACGTTGCGCTGGAAACCGCCGATGCTGTGCTCACGCATAATCGGATAAGCGAACTGGCGGACATGATTCGGCTTTCGCACGCCACGCGCAATAGTATCCGGCAAAGCATCACGCTGGCGCTGGGGCTGAAAGCCATCTTTCTGGTGACCAGCCTGCTTGGGATCACCGGATTGTGGCTCGCCGTGCTAGCTGATTCCGATGCCACGGCACTGATGAACCGCCAATGCACTGCGCTTATTGCGACGCGAAAAACCACAAGACGCCGGATAACGGCAAAAGCTATTTTTTGCGAAGGAGGTAGTGGTAGGGCAGTGATGCCGTCTTCTGTGCCAGAAGCTCGTGCTCCATATAGACACAAAAGCTCGGTATATCGCGCATGGTTGCCGGGTCATCCGCCAGAATAAGTAGCGTCTGCCCTGCCTCCATCTGACGCACGATTTTACGCACCATCATCACAGGCTCCGGACAGCGCAGCCCCTGTGCATCAAGGATTTTATCCGGATTATTGAAGGTGTCGGTTATCATTATTCTCGGCAGTGGCATTAAGAGCATAGATAACGACGCCCGATGTGGCAGCCATCAAAACCGCCCTAGTTTTACGCTGCAGATTTTCCTGCGCAACCTACTACGATATAGATTGCGCATAAATTCACCATTGCAATCCCCGCCTAACAGCGTATCATGCCGCGCGCTGTTCCTTGTGTCAGTCGCATTTATCCCTGTACCAGCCGCATTGAATAAGCAATATGAATTACGTGTCATAATATTATTGTTAACGGCACCACTTGGGTTCCCTCACCCCAATCACTAAAGGTCACATTGCCATGTTTCATTTTACCGCCCAGCAGCGGCTTAACGCCCTTATCTGGCTGTCGTTGTTTCACATTCTGATCATTACCTCCAGTAATTATCTGGTGCAGTTGCCGATCTTAATTTTCGGGTTCCATAGCACCTGGGGCGCATTCACCTTCCCGTTTATCTTTCTCACCACCGATCTGACCGTACGTATCTCTGGCGCACCGTTGGCGCGCCGGATTATTCTGACGGTGATGGTGCCAGCACTGGTGATTTCCTATGTGGTATCCGCGCTGTTTTATCAGGGAGAGTGGCAAGGGTTCAGTGCGCTCGCTAGCGTCAATATCGTGGTTGCGCGTATCGCGTGCGGCAGCTTTATGGCCTACGTGCTGGGGCAGATTCTGGATATGCATGTGTTTAACCGCCTGAGCCAGCGTAAGGCATGGTGGGTCGCCCCCACTGTCTCCACGCTATTTGGTAATTTAAGCGATACGCTGACCTTCTTCTTCATCGCTTTCTATCGCAGTACCGATGCTTTTATGGCGGCAAACTGGGTGGAGATCGCATTGGTCGATTACACCTTCAAATTACTGATTAGCTTGTTGTTCTTCTTGCCGATGTACGGCGTGATGCTCAATATGCTCCTAAAGCGTTTGAGCGAATCTCAGAGTTATCCCGCCTTGCGCGAGCCGCCATCGCTGAACAATGGCGCTGATGAGTGATAGCCCTACTTAAAACAGCGACACCTACTGCTGTCATTCTCGCCCACCTCCCTCATTCCTGCGAAGGAGGGAATCACGCACAGGAGAAACGCATTCTTTCTGTCAGAGATCCCCGACTTTCGCCGAGGATAACGAGGGGTAAAGTGGCTTGGTCATCAGTCCAAGGCCGCTGAAGCGGCCTCTCTTCTTAAAACCCTCACATCGCTTTTATCACGTTTTTCCCGGCAATACGCCCAAACACGATACAATCCGTCATGGCAACGCTGCTCAGATGCACCACGCCGTGCAACCCGCCTGCGGCTTCCCTGTATAGCCATACAACCCCGAAATCAGCTTTAAGTCAAAACCAATCACCTGTGAATCTTTATGTCGCCAACCACCATGGTGTGGTGAACGCGCGGCCAGAGGCGCACCACATAGTAAGGCGGTGTAATATTGGGCGAGGCATCTTTAAAAATCATGCAACCCAGATCAGGATCGTTTCCAGATGCTGCTCCATGTAGCCGTTCCAGCGTTTCACCTGTTCAACAAAAGCCGCTGCCGGCATGCCGTAAGCCTTCGCCACTTCTTCCAGCGTATTGTAGGTTTTGAGCGAGCCATTTTCAACGCGCCGTTCATTTGCCTTTCATTGACTATTTTCAGCGTGTTAGTTTTGTCCGCAATAATTAACGCTGGATGCCAAGTTGAATAATGGCATCGGCACGCTCTTTATAGGGTTGCCGGCTTCTTTAAAGAAGCGCTTATCGTTGGCAGGCTCGATCATCATGCCATAAACAACCACCTATTCAACAAACTGCGAGATATAGCCGAACCCCTGCTCATCCGGGCTGGTCCAATGGGCGAGTTGGATCCAATCCATCTGCGTCGCCGAGGCGCCAATCATGCTGGCCGCCATCAGCGCTTCTCCTGTCACCCCGGTTGGTTGGTGGAAGTGAACGCATCCATCAGACGTGGGCGTACATTTGCCGTAACGCCACGCCTTGAGAGAAGCTGCCGGATGCCAGCACCACTCCTTTTGTTGCACGCATAAACGCCATAGAGCCGCAGGTATCGTCCGGGAACTTATATAGCCACGCCGCACTTCCGCTCCGAGCACGCGCCCTGGCTGTCGATAATCAATCGCTCCAGCTTGGTACTTTATTCGATCATCACGACAAGCTCCTTGGCCTTCTGGTACTGTTTCACCACCATCCAGGAACTGGAGCGCTATTTAAGTTGGTACACGCGTTTCACCGCGTGGCTGAGAGAATACAGTGTAATCAAAAAATAACGAAAATTGGCGTGGTGCAGAGAGCGGGTAGAACATGATGCGCGCTCGCGCCTTGAGTCGGCTGAGATGCGCTATTTCACTATGAAAATTAAGGGATTAAACGTGAAGCTCCGCTCAATATAGGGAATCTTTGTTTTGCTGAATGTTCGGAATGAAGGGCAATATCGCTACGCCGATATGGTTGTATTACTATCAACATGAAAAATACCGCTATTCTGCCAAAAGTGGGCCCGCTAGCAGGCCAGGACAAAACGCTATCACTGCGATTTTATGAGAAAGGCGTATTGGAAGACGCGGTTTTGATTGATATAGCCGCGAACTAACCGCATCATTGTCACATTGGTTTATGGTTGAATCGGTGTGACGGTTTGAGCGTACCGTCGCGGTAAGTAAACACTTATTGCTGCGACGAGAGAGTTTCTTTCTGCGCTAACGTGATGCCACGGCGACTCAGACGCAACGTCATCAGCAAGGCGACGTATTAATAATACCGCCGCCGCCAGATAAATAGTGTCTACGCCGGTGTAGCCCATCATTACCCCGCCTGCCTGCGTCCCGTCCAATCCAAGGAACAAATCGAGAAACATCGTGTAGGTCGCCAGTGCACTGCCCTGATTTTTCGGCGCAACCACTTTGATCACCAGTACGCCAAGCGAGGAAGCACCAGCTAGAAAGCGGTACCGGTACCGGCCAGAAAAGCACCCAGTTCCATCATCAGCGGCAGCGATGCGCTCCAGATTAACAGCAGACCGGTAATTTCTACGGTAAAAAAGACGATAGCCATACGCGCAGTCCACCAAACCGGTTAATGCTATTGGGAAATAGTAGACGCACGCCAACAAAGGCGCATCTAAAAATGGTCAGGGTAAGCGCGGCGCCTTCCCCGTGTCGATCGGGCATAGAACAGGCTGATAAATGTGGCGATCACACGCCAAATCCGACGGATGCCAACGCCAGCATAATGCCGTAAACCCACACTTTGCCCAACATTTCGCGAAACGGCAGTTTTTTATCCGGCGTCACTTTCGCCGCCTCTCGCGGCAGCGCGAGCAGCACAAACAGCAGCGCAATGGTGATGACGGTATACGACACCAGCTTTAATCCGCCGATGTAATTAATCCATACCCCGAACAGTGCGCCGATCGCCATCGCGCCATAAGTCGCCACGCCATTCCAGGAGATCACCCGTCCGATAAGCGTCAACACGCTTTCATCATAAATGTGCACCATATCATCACTGAAAATCTACTGTGGCATGGCGTATAAGTAATCATTCAGTGCAAAATCTTTTACAGATTGAATTATGGAGCATGTCATCCTGATTTTTTTTGCGCGCTTTTATCCTCCAGCTTGCACATCATACATGCCAAAAACACAAAGAACGCCTTCCTCTGCCGATTGTTGGTTATAATCAATCAATCGCTGTACGGCGTTTGCGGTGAAATTTATTTATATAACAGATTGATTGTGTAGATCATCCAATAAATTAATCACAGTATAAACCCTCCTGTTTTGGATGTGGAGATACAGTGGCTACAGTTGATGTAAGATGTCCGTTTTGTGAACAGACAGTCTCTGTAAAAAAAACACAGTTATGGCA
>JBPETC010000049.1:0-14460 GCA_051710325.1 Symbiopectobacterium sp. | reverse complement strand
TTTTCTGGCGAATAGGTCGAGAACAACAGCAAGGTACGCCCAGCGTTTTCCTGTACAGAGATATGTCACATCGCCGCACCACGTCAGGTTAGGTTCTGTGACGGCGAACTGGCGCTCAAGATCATTCAGAAGCAGGTATCCACCGTGGCACAGCAGCCGCTGCTCGTCAAAGCGCTGTCTGTTCTCAGTCACGGTATCATGACAGCCATGGCAGCAGAGAAAAATAAGCCCGCCGATACGGTAATTTACGCTGCCGGATTACAAAATGCCATGCCTGATGTCGTGCGTTACCAGCGCTGCCATCGCAAAAGGCGTTATCGCCAGTGCGCCCGATCTGTTGTTGATTTCCGCACAAGGGTTACAGAATTGCTGATCCCGGATTGCTAGGTATTAGTAGCGGAGCGGCGTTGTTTGTCGCGTTGTTTGTCGCGTTGTTTGTCGCCTTTGCACTTGTTGATGCCTTCTGGCCTTCCGCCGTTGCTGGTGCTCTACAGCCCGATGTTGGCCGTTTTCACCGGCAGTCTGACGGTGACAGCAATTCTATTTATGATGGAACGCGATTAGCGCGGCGGCGTGACGCGCTTGTTGTTAACCGGCATTGCCCCTGACCTGAATGCGCTATGTGGTGCAGCCTTTGGCGTACTGACCTACATCAGTAACGATCAGCAATTGCATTAATTTTCAATACGGGGCATGTGCAGCCTGTGGCAAGCGTAATGGCCAATGTTGCTGGTTGCCGCTTTACTGATCGTTCCTGTCGTGGTGAGTGTTCAGTGTTATGCCCGCAAACTCAATCTGCTCCAGTTGGGTGATGAAGACGCACACTATCTAGCGTCAAGGTGAAACAGACCAATCTGATATTACTGCTGCTCAGCGCTCTACCGGTTAGCACCTCAGTGGCGGTCAGCGGAGTGATTGTATTTATCGGACTAGTTATCCTGCATCTGGTTCGCATGAACCTGAGTGCCGACCACCGTTGATTACTCCTCGGTTCAGCGCTGGCAGGTGCGGGGTTGCTTATCGCGGCCGATACGCTGGCTCGCGCGGCACTGGCTCCAGCGGAAATGCCGCGGGTTTGCTCACCAGCCTGATAGGGGTCCATACTTCTTATGGCTCATTATCACGCACAAGGGACGAACCCCATAACCAACCACCTGATGGCCCAGCATCTTCACTATCAAGGTTGCTGGACTCACCTTGATTTGATGAGACTGCTCACCGGCTATCTGGCACCCGACAGCGGTGAATGTCAGTTGGCTGGAAAAAGGCTCGCAGACTGGCAGCCTGATGTCTTGGCCAAAACCCGCACCGTGATGTTCCACAGCACGGTGCGCTAAATTTTCCCTTCAGCGTGCGCGACGTGGTCGCCATAGGACGTGCGCCCTATCATTACAATAGTGCAGGTGACAGCGTGATCGATCATGTCATGGCGTTAACCGAATGTACGGCGCTGGCCCAGCAAGATTATCGCCATCTTTCCGGCGGGGAACAGCAGCGCCTGCAGTTGGCACGCGCTGCTGGCGCAGTTATGGCACCCGACACAAACGCCCTGCTGGTTGTTTCTGGATACATCGGCACTCGATCTCCATCATCAACAACACCTGCTGCGCTTACTTAAACAGCTCATACAACAACAGCCCCTTGCGGTATGCAGCATCATCCTGCACGATCTGAATCTGACTGCGCTGTTATGCTGATCGCATCGCACTGCTGCATCAAGGAAAACTGGTGGCACAAGGCACACCGCAGGCGATATTGAAAAGTGAAACCCTCACGCAGTGATGTCAGGCTGACGTGCTGGTACATCCGCACCCCGACGACGCAACGCCGCAGGTTTTTCTACGCCGTTAGCCTAGCTGGAACAAGACACTTTCAACGCTTTGCGATCGGCATACAGCGCAGCCAGATTTATACCCCACGCTGTCGGTGCTGCAGCTAGCGATTGGCATTCAGGCTGTTGTTCATTATATAGACGAGAAAGCGCCTGATGCAACTGCGTTAATGGGCCTACATCATCCTACTTTGCTGCTTCAATCGCCTGCTGCGCCAGGTAGTTACGCAGTATATATTGCGGATTAGCCGCTTTCATGCTGCGCTGACGTTCAGTATTACTCTGCGTCTCCTGCGCCAGACGTGCACGATAGTCGCAAAACCAGGCGTCAAATGAGGATCGTTCGATAAACAGGTCACGCAGCGGCAATTCGGCCTTCTGCACGTTGCTATCACTCAGAAGACGGAAAGTGCAGGTATAGTCACTGTGCTCACCGCCATCAAGTTTAGCAATCCAACCAGCAGATCGTTATCTCTGGCATCCACATCGAAAAACCAACTTGGCGCGCATCAGTTAACCAAAATGCGCCATCAGGGCCACTTCATAGCAACCAAGCACGGTTTCAAGTAATTCCACCGACAACAATCCAGAGAGTATCTGCTCCAAGCGATGCAAATTTCACAGTGCTAGTGCAGGCTGGTTATCAAAGGCATAACAACCGTGGTAATCGGAGTGATTACAGATAAAGTCAGGTTGGTAGTCATCCATAAAAGCGTCGGGGTCATAATCGAACCTCAGGCAAAGGATCGACATATTGTCCGTGTTCATCACTGGTGACTATCGCTAAGGCGCGCGTGGTAGGAATGCCCAAATGATGCAGAGCTTCCGCCGCGAGAAACCCGCGAATCACCGATCGTAGCAACAAGCGACCGTCTCCCATGCGGGCATAAGGGATCAACACTGCCCCTTTCAAGTGACACTACATGCTAGAGCCGTTCGCTAGTCGCTGCTCACCAAGCAAAATTCCCCGCCCATCGCCAAGTTATCCGGCCCATATGCCAAACTAATGACCACTATAGACCTGTGTCGACAGCAGCATACCGGGTAGAAGCGTCTTTTCTTGCCAGATATCAATATGTTCAGGCTGAAACAAACTGTCAGGCACCCCTAATTGCTCCGCCAGTTCTCCGCGCTATGATACAGCAAGAGCGCCTCCTGCAACGGCGTGGCGAAAGCGTCGTGTAACATCCGGGCAAGGCGTCATGCTAGTGATGGATGGATAAATCGTAATCCCTGTGTCATCGTTGTTCTGTTACTCTACTGCGTCTGTCAAACTTGAGTGTAGAACGTCAACAGTGAAATAAACACGGAGGAAATGCAGCGGGCACTGGTTTACGCGGCCGGAATTAGTTCCTGCTCCAACGCATACAGCGGGATGGCAGGCCACAGCTTGCTTTGTAGCGCATCCACCTTGAGGTGATGCACTTTTTTCAGATTCTCGAGCGTATCAATCCTTTTAGCGATCACCCAGAGGCCCTCCTGGTGGTTTTTCATTACGTTAAGCAACGGGTCCATGATCAGATCCGGTGCCGGATGCAAAAGAATATCCGATACCAGTTGAAGAAACATGTTACTTAGCTCAGTGATATCAAGGTTTCCTTGCCTGCACCTAGGTGAGATGAGGATACGCCTCATTAATTTTCAGATGAACAAAGGGTAACGCGCGGATCGCGTTGCGGCGTGGAATCGATGCCATTAGCAGTTTGGCGCAATTCTTCTCAATACTCCACACCAACAAAACCGGTGCAATTTGCGCCACTCCGCTTTGTGTTGGATGATATCGATTTGCTCATCCAGCAACGCCAGTTTTTACGCCGTGGTCAACGTCAACATACTCGTCAGGATATCTCCAGGTACGGTGAGTTGCTATCCGCACTATTGAAACACCCAGTCATTTCCAAGGCAAACAGCTATTTCATCCCGGCTATAGATGGGCCAAAACAGATATTCACTTTGATAGTCAACGTTTAACGTGATTTTCATGATCGATATCTGCGGAGATAAGCGTTCACTATCACCCTAGTGTCAACGACGAGCGCTCAAAAATCCATTTTCATTATCCTGATGCTTCCCCTTACAGTGATGTCACGCTGTTAACGAATATCCTGCTTTATCAGATATTCTCAACTAACCACGCATTCATCTGTTGCAACTCAGGCTGCTGTTTAGGAAAGTGTTCAAATAGGGCTTTGCCCGCCGCGATAATGTCGGATACACAGGTATGCACGGCCTTGAAAGGCCTACGGACAGTGCTTCTAGGGTTGTTGTGTTCAGGTTGTCCGTAAACAGCTGGCTGCGCGTGATAACACCGCGATCGACATCCATGTGCAGTTAATACCACTCCACGGGAAACGGGTATCAAACGTATGGGTAAAAATCCGGTGCCTGGCCGAAATTCCATTCCCAACTGCTTTGCTTGGCAAACTGTTCACGAAAGCCGGGAAGATCGGGCATTTGCTCGGGTGAGGTATGTTCAGCCGTACAACTTGTCCGGATAATAGGCAAAATGTGTCACATACCGCCTCACACATTTAAGCATGATCGACCGTCGGCAATAGTTCCACCAGATTGGCAACCCGGGAGCGAACTGAAGTAATGCCTTTGGCCTGTAATTTTTCACATCTGGGTTAAGGTAATTTGCCAAACGTGAAAGATCGGCATTCAGCAATATAGCGTGCCGTGGTGAAAGTCACGATCTTTGGTTTCTCCGGTGTAGGCAGACCCCGAAACCTTACGTTCATCGTTAGGCATAGCCACCACTAGATCGTTACGCCCTGAAGCCGAAGGCGCTACGCCTACCGCAGTCAGCGCACTAAAGATGATGGCGGTTGAAACGCTTTTATCGTAACCCAGTTTTCCGGCGATAAAGGTAAAACAGGTATTGCCCAAATCGTAAAAACGGCACCTCCACCGCTGCTGCGACGCACCAGCTTGATACCATCTTCTTCCATCTTGCGCGTATTGCACTCTTTCCATGTGGTTTTTCTACAGACCAATCACCACGGTTTCCGCATTTCGCCAGAGAAACAGCACGTGCTGCGTGGGAACATTTGGCAAAAGATGCACTATGCACTCTTCGACGGCCAGGTTAAACCAGGGATCGTAAGAGTCAGACAGCAACAAACGGAGTGAAGACATTGAGGCTCCATGCGCAAACGCCCTGCCGGCATCAGCAGCCGTTACTTAAGAGTGGAATCAGATTTGGCGCGCATGCCAGTAGTAGGCTCGCTTCCAGTAGACGTTATCCAATGACGATCACATGACACCATGGCTGGTTGAGGCGTGAATAAAGTGATCGTCTTTATCATAAATACCCATATGTAATCCGATGATGCCGCTGCCGGTTTTGAAAAATACCAAATCTCCCGGCAATAGATCGTCCCGATCAATGCGGGAACCCAATTCCGTTTGCGCTTCTGTGGTGCGCGGCAGTTGCATACCGAAACGATAGCGAAAGGTTAAATAGAAAAAGCTAGATCAATCGATACCACGGTGATCCAGCCACCGTAACGATATAGCATTCCACGTACTGTGTGAGCTGTTCGTTAAGTTGGCTTATTACCATGATGGAGTCGCCCAGACGCGGATTAAGCGGTGGAGTGCG
Organism: Symbiopectobacterium sp.; assembly: GCA_051710325.1. GTDB lineage: Bacteria > Pseudomonadota > Gammaproteobacteria > Enterobacterales > Enterobacteriaceae > Symbiopectobacterium. The sequence goes on along the minus strand of JBPETC010000049.1, from coordinate 9,025 downwards.
ATGGCTACTGCACCCAACCAAAGACAAAATTACTATCCAGCAACCCTGAATCAAGCGCATCTGCGGTATCCTGCGAATATCGATTCGTTTTATTGTTCACCGTGCCCTTCGGGGAATGTTACGCTATCAGAATGATATTACAGCCTAATTTAGCGTTGATTTCACTGTTTTGGCAAGCATAATGTGTAAATGACCGGTTACTCTGACACCGGCACCAACCAGTCGCTCTCACCAACACGATGACGTTGGAAGTCGATGCCGAAAACCGGGGCAAGACTTTCTGGCTGCTGCAACTGTTTACGGCGCACGTTGTAAAACGCCTGCATCAGTTGCGGATCGCGTTGAAATCCTTCCGGTGTGGCTACATCTTCCACTCGGTACTCTTCCCACCTTCCCACAGGCCATCCGCCGCACGAAAGGTGCGAATGCCGGATTCCGCTGAAATCCCCGCGCCGGTCAGAACCACCGCGCGCGGGCTTTTTGGTTAATTCACCGCCGATTCATTCACCGCCAGATAATCCTTATGGAAAATACGTGAACGCAGACGCTGCTGACACAGTCGCTTTCCTTGATGAAACCGAATCATCCTTTGACGCGTATGCATGTCTGCTCCTGTGAAAGCTGGGTGAAAAGTGTCTAACGCTGCCTGCTTAATTGCCAATAAGCGTTTATTGCTAAAAACTATTGTGAAGAAGAGTGTGCAACAGGGGCTTGCGCACCGAACGCCACCTGCATCGCCGTAACGCGCCTTCTCAATGCGCGGTAAGCCGCGTAACCTGCAGCAAATTCTCAGGCAACGGTGTTGGGAGAAATTGATAGATCTCGTCAAAGTTAGACAAACCACCGCACAGCGCCATCGCGTGCTTTACCCGCCCGATAGTGGCAAATAATGGTGACAACATTAAGGCTTCGCCATAGGTGTGCGCATAAAGCTATCCAAAACCTCGGCCAGAAATATAGTTTTCAATACAGCCAGATTAACCACAGCCGCATTTCACACGAGGGATATCCTCCCCCATAATATCCAGCGCATCCACCTGTAGCCGGAAATGGCCGAATTCGCCAGTAATGCCTTTGCGACCATCAATTGCTTCGCCTTTAATCACCAGACCGACACCGGTGCCAAGGATCAGCCCAAACACCACAGGATACTGACGGAATTCCCCCCAGCCAGCTTTCCCGAAAAGGCAAAGCAGTTGGCATCGTTGATCATGCGCACCTCACACTGTAATAGGCGTTGCAAATCCGCTTATAGTGGTTTTTCCATGATTGCAGGCAGGTTAGCAGCAACAGCGCACCATCATCCCCGCCACGCATACCAGGAATACCGCCGCCGATGGCCCCCTGTTTGCCCGTCAACGCATCGGTCTCTTGAGTTGAGTGCAGCAAAGGCCGAAAGCAACGAATAATAGTCATTACGTAGCATAGGCAATCGTTTTTGCCATACGGATCCCATATCAGCATCAAAGACTCCAGCTTCAATTTTACTGCCGCTCAGATCAAAACCATAAAACATGGCTCACTCCCCTGTGGCTGAGTTATGGGATTGCAATGGGCCAGCGCTATTGCCCGCTTAACACGCTAGCGGGCTCAATACGGCTGGCGCGCCGTGCCGGATACCAACTAGCCAGCAAGCTCAACGCCACGGCGGTGAGCATTACCAGAACCACATCCATCATCTGCAATTCTGACGGCATAAAATCAATAAAATAGATATCGCCCGACAAAAAATGCTGTCCGGTCAGTAATTCAATCCCGAACATGATCTCACTCAGTTGCAGCGTCGCCATTACACCAATCACGGCACCGATCATGCAGCCGAGCAGGCCTGCCAGCAGCCCGTACCAAATGAAAATGGCACGAATAAGCCCGTCGCTTGACCCCAAGGTGCGCAATACGGCGATATCTCTGCTTTTGTCTTTCACCGCCATCACCAGCGTGGAAACAATGTTAAAACAGGCAACGCCAATCACCAGTACCATCGCTAAATACATGATAGTCCGAATCATCTGGATGTCGCGGTACATATAACCGTAGATGCCAATCCATTCACGAATATAAATATAGGTGTCGGTCACTTTCCCTGCGTCACGCACCAGTTTGCTGGCGGCAAACACATCATCGACCTTGATGGCTATGCCGCTGACATCATCCCCCATGTCAAAATACTGCTGCGCGTCAGCCAGCGGGATCAACGCCAGACTGTGATCGAGTTGCCCGCTGAGTTGTAGAATACCGCTCACGTGCAGGCGAATGCGCTTCGGCTGCAACAGCTTCATTTGCGGATCGTTATTGGGGATCATCACCGTCACCCAATCCCCGCTTTTCACCTCAAGCGCCTGCGCAACGCCCTTGCCAAGAATAACCTGCTGCTCACCCGCTTTAAAATTGGCCCACGCATTTCCTGCCACGAACGTGGGCAAAGTACTGAGACGTTGTTCCTGTTGCGGATCGACGCCTTTCATCTGTATCGCGCGCAGTCTAGCACCGCTCTCCAGCAGCCCGGTAAAATGCACATAGGGAGCAACGGCAACAATACCAGGCACCTGCTTAATTTTAGGCAACATATTCTGCCAACCAGTGAATGGGGGATTGACCGGTTCCATTTCACCATGAGGCACCACTGCCAAAATACGATTTTTTAATTCACGTTCGAAGCCGTTCATGGCGCTGAGGCCGATGATCAGCACCGCCACCCCGAGCGCAATACCGATGGTGGAGATCACCGAAATCTGGGAAACCATACCACCGCGCCGACGGCCCCGGCTAAAACGCAGCCCAATTAGCAGGGAGAGCGGGGGAAAACTCATTGCGCGGCTCCCATCAGGGTTAACTCTTTCTGAAGTTGCCCGTCACGCATTTCCAACTGGCGGCGCAAACGCGTAGCTAGCGACAAATCGTGAGTCACCACTAGAAACGCGGTGCCCTGACGCACGTTTAATTCACCCAGTAGTTCAAAAATGGTATCCGCCGTGCGCTGATCGAGGTTACCCGTAGGCTCATCCGCCAGCACAAGCGACGGGTTATTCACCAGCGCGCGGGCGATGGCCACGCGCTGGCGCTCCCCACCGGACAATTCGCTGTAACGGTACTCGCGCTGTGCATCCAGCCCCACGGCGGCCAGCATAGCGCACGCCTGATCCTGCGCTTGCGCAGGCGGCCTGTTGCCAATCAGCAGTGGTATCGCCACGTTTTCCAACGCGGTGAAATCCGGCAGTAAATGGTGAAACTGGTAGATAAAGCCCAGTTCACGGTTGCGAAACGCTGATTTAGCGGCGGCGGAGAGCCCACTGAGCGCCTGACCTTTAAAGATAACATCACCCGTGGTGGGCACATCCAGCCCGCCCAGCAGATGCAACAGAGTACTTTTCCCCGAACCAGAACTACCGACAATCGCCATCATTTCGCCGGCTTGCATACTGAATGTCACATGACGCAGCACGTTGGTGGACAGCTTCCCTTCCTGATAGGTTTTGCACAGGTCATTACATTGTAACAATAGGAAATCATTCATAGCGTAAAGCCTCTGCGGGATGAACGGCGGCGGCACGCCAGGAAGGATAAAGAGTAGACAGCAGAGCAATGATCATCGTCACTAGCGCGATGGTCACCACCTGCACAACATCAATATGAACGGGTAGCGCGGCACCATCCAGCAACAGCCCCAATGCCGGGATCAGCGTATTAAGTTGGCTAGCCAGCAGCGTACCGAGCACTGCACCCAACAGTGTGCCAACTACCCCAGCACTTCCCCCCTGCACCATAAACACCGCCATAATCTGGCGTTGGGTCAGCCCCTGCGTTTGCAAAATGGCCACCTCACCCTGCTTTTCCATCACCAACAACCCCAAAGACGTAATGATATTAAACGCCGCGACGGCGACAATCAGGCTAAACAACAGCCCCATCATCTCTTTTTCCATGCGAACGGCCTGAAATAGTTCGCCCTTGTGCTCACGCCAATCTTTCATCACCAATCCTTGTGGCACTGGCTGTGCACTGAACGCCACAATATCCAACGGGTTTTCCAGCCACAGGCGCCAGCCGGTTATGTGCCCGGTCGGGTAACGCATCAGACGCGACGCATCCTGCTGATTCACCAGCATCTGGTAATCATCCACTTCACTACCTGCGGCAAAGGTACCTGCTACGGTAAACAAGCGCTGGCTGGGAATGCGTCCCATTGGCGTGAGTTGACTGGCTCCGGTAACCATAATACGCAGTTTTTCACCGCGCTTAACCCCAAGCTGAGAGGCCAACTGCTCGCCAAGGATCACCTGGTATTCACCCGCCTGCAGTTGAGTGAGCGAGGTATTTTTCAAAAAATGCGACAAAGGCTCAGGTTCATCGGGATTAATGCCCAGCATTACTCCAACTGCCACACTGCGCGCGCTTTGCAACACCACTTCGCCTGTGGTGATTGGGACTATGCGCGTTATGCCCTGTAAGGTGCTCAACGATGATGCAGGCAATGCCTGTGGCTCGAGTGAACCGCTCACTGTGGTCACCACCGCCTGCGGCATCAATCCCAGGATGCTCTCCTCAAGCTCCTGTTCAAATCCGTTCATCACCGACAATACGGTCACCAGCGCCATGATGCCTAACGTGATGCCGATGGCCGATAACCAGGAAACAAATCGCCCAAAGCGATCCGATGCTCGCCCACGTATATAGCGCAGGCCAATAAATAAAGCGACAGGCTGATACATGAAATCCGTCTGGATAAGGTTGCTAAAGCAAAGTGATCAAGGATAATAAAGGGTCATATCACTTTATGGAACCCTACCCCGCTTTCTACACTGCTTTTTTCTTATGCTGGAGCGGGGCAACAGCAGATATTCGGAATATGCCTGAAAAAAATCGCTATGCTCTGCCTGTAAAAGCGGGTGAAAAACGTCTGTTAGGCCAACTAACCGGCGCCGCCTGCGCCGTCGAGTGTGCCGACATCATTGAACGCCACGCCGGGCCGGTTGTGCTTATCGCACCCGATATGCAAAATGCGCTGCGGCTACGCGATGAACTTCAGCAGATTACGGCGCATCCAGTCACTACGTTGTCTGACTGGGAGACGCTGCCTTATGACAGTTTCTCACCGCATCAGGAGATCATATCGGCGCGTCTCTCCACACTGTATCACCTCCCTGAAATGATCTGCAGCGTGCTGGTGTTGCCGGTCAATACGCTAATGCAGTTGGTGTGCCCGCACACCTTCCTGCACGATTATGCGTTGATGGTGAAAAAAGGACAACGCCTGTCGCGCGATAAACTGCGCGCGCAGTTGGAACAGGCAGGCTATCGCAGTGTCGATCAGGTAATAAAACATGGGGAGTTCGCCACGCGCGGTGCGCTGCTGGATCTTTTCCCCATGGGTAGTAAAGAGCCCTACCGCATCGATTTTTTCGATGATGACGTAGATAGCCTGCGCGTATTTGATGTTGATAACCAGCGCACGTTACACGAAGTAGCACAAATCAGCTTGCTACCTGCGCATGAGTTCCCTACCGATAAAAATGCCATCGAACGCTTTCGCAGCCAGTGGCGAGAAATCTTTGAAGTGCATCATGATGATGAGCATATTTATCAACAGGTCAGCAAAGGCACATGGCCTGCGGGCATTGAATATTGGCAGCCGCTGTTTTTTGAACAGCCGCTCAGCACGCTGTTCAGCTATCTCCCCAGCAATACACTGCTGGTTAACACGGGCGATCTTGAAGCAAGCGCTACCCGCTTTTGGACTGATATTCAACAACGTTTTGAAAGCCGATGCGTAAACCCGATGCGTCCTCTGTTAACGCCAGACGCCTTGTGGTTGGGAGTCGATGCGTTGTTCAGCGAACTGAAAGCCTGGCCGCGCGTTCAGCTCAGCAAAGAAACGCTGACGGAAAAAGCAGCGCATAGCAACCTCGGTTACCAAACGCTGCCAGACATAGCCATCCATCACCAGCACAAAGCGCCGCTGGATGCACTGCGACGTTTTTTGGAAGGTTTTACCGGACAAGTAATCTTTTCCGTTAAAAGCGAGGGGCGTCGTGAAACTCTTCAGGAATTACTAGCACGCATCAAACTGGCACCAATGCCAATTACCCGGTTGGATCAGGCTGACAAACCCGGCGCTTATCTGATTATCGGTGCCATCGAGCACGGTTTTATCGACACGCTGCGCCAGCGCGCCTTGATCTGTGAAAGCGATCTGCTTGGCGAACGCGTTGCACATCGACGTCAGGACAGCCGTCGCACTACTAATACCGATACACTGATCCGCAACCTGGCCGAACTGCATCCGGGCCAGCCGGTGGTGCATCTGGAGCACGGCGTTGGGCGTTACGTCGGCCTCATGACGCTGGAAGCCGGTGGCATCACCGCAGAGTACATGATCCTGACATACGCTGGGGAAGATAAACTATATGTTCCAATTTCATCATTGCACCTCATCAGTTGTTATTCCGGTGGAGCCGATGAAAATGCGCCATTGCACAAACTGGGCAGCGATGCCTGGTCACGCGCGCGGCAAAAAGCGGCGGAGAAAGTGCGTGATGTGGCAGTCGAACTGCTGGATATCTACGCGCAGCGCTCAGCGAAAAGCGGATTTGCCTTTAAGCATGATCGCGAACAATACCAACTTTTCTGCGAGGGGTTCCCGTTTGAAACCACGCAGGATCAAGCTCAAGCCATCAATGCCGTGCTGAGCGATATGTGTCAGCCGCTGGCAATGGACCGTCTGGTGTGCGGTGACGTCGGCTTCGGTAAAACCGAAGTCGCGATGCGCGCCGCATTCCTCGCGGTGGAAAACCACAAACAGGTAGCCGTGCTGGTGCCGACCACTCTGCTGGCACAACAGCATTACGACAATTTCCGTGATCGCTTTGCCAATTGGCCCATTCGTACCGAAATGCTCTCCCGTTTCCGCAGTGCCAAAGAACAGACGCAGGTGCTGGAACAAACGCAGGAAGGCAAGGTAGATATTCTGATTGGCACCCACAAACTGCTGCAAAGTGACGTGCATTGGCGCGATCTAGGGCTTCTGATTGTGGATGAAGAGCACCGCCTTGGCGTGCGCCACAAAGAGCGTATCAAAGCGATGCGTGGTAATGTGGATATCCTGACACTAACCGCCACGCCAATCCCGCGTACTCTGAATATGGCGATGAGCGGAATGCGCGATCTTTCTATTATTTCCACCCCCCCTTCGCGCCGTCTGGTGGTAAAAACCTTTGTTCGAGAATATGATGCCCTGTTGGTACGTGAAGCGATGCTGCGTGAAATTCTGCGCGGCGGACAGCTTTATTACCTCTACAATAACGTAGAAAACATCGCGAAAACCGCTCAACGCCTGGCGGAGTTGGTGCCTGAAGCGCGTATAGCGATTGGTCACGGCCAAATGCGCGAACGGGATCTGGAACGGGTTATGAGCGATTTCCATCATCATCGCTTTAACGTGCTAGTGTGTACTACCATCATCGAAACCGGCATCGATATTCCCAGCGCTAACACCATCATCATTGAACGCGCCGACCATTTCGGCTTGGCCCAGCTGCATCAGTTACGTGGGCGCGTCGGACGTTCTCACCATCAGGCCTATGCCTATCTGCTGACGCCAAATCCGAAGGCAATGAGCACCGATGCGCACAAACGGCTGGAAGCCATCGCATCACTGGATGATTTGGGTGCAGGCTTTGCACTGGCAACCCATGATTTGGAGATTCGCGGTGCGGGTGAACTGCTTGGCGAACATCAAAGCGGACAAATGACTACCGTCGGTTTTTCACTCTATATGGAGCTGCTGGAAAGCGCGGTCGATGCGCTCAAAACCGGTCGCGAACCCTCTTTGGAAGATCTGAGCAGCAGTCAAACCGAGGTGGAATTACGCCTGCCGTCCTTTCTGCCTGAGGCCTTTATCCATGACGTCAACACGCGATTGTCGTTCTACAAGCGCATTGCCAGCGCCAAGGACGATAACGCATTGGAAGAGCTGAAAGTGGAACTTATCGATCGTTTTGGTACCCTGCCAGATGCCACGCGCCATCTGTTGCAGATTGCTGCGCTGCGCCAGCACGCGCAATCGCTGGGTATCAAACGTATCGATGGCAATGAAAAAGGCGGATTTATTGAGTTCAGCGCCCATAACCGGGTTGATCCTGCATACCTTATTAGCCTGTTACAGCGCGATCCCCGCGTCTATCGTTTGGATGGACCTACCCGTTTGAAGTTTATTAAAGACCTCAGTGAAAGGCAACAGCGTATCAATTTCATTGCTAGACTTCTGACTGACATGGCTCAATATACCTTGGTGGCATAAGTCTGCACAGCGGTGTGCTGCTATTACGTAGCAGAGTCAAAACACATAAAAACTATAAATATCAATATAAGGAATATCACATTCTAACGCAGACTAAATGTGTATCACAATAAAATGATTAACTCGGTGTGATATTTTTATGACGAATAAGTGGAGCGGATATAATACACCTTGAATGAATACCGCATTTCTTTTATTATTATTGTATTTTTTATTGCGATATATCAATGCTGTTATTTTAGTAAAAGGTGATAAAATCATCCATATTTCGCTTAGATAATTAACATTAAACCTTACACTCTTTACGGATTATTTACTTATTTTCCATCTCGTGTTAATTTCCCCTCCGCTTTTTTTGGAGAGGAAATTAATAACATGAATAATCCATTCATAACTGCATGGAGCCGAAACGGTAATCTCCTATGCTGCCATGGAACTGGATCATTACATTTTAGTCCAAGGCATTTAGTCTGCCAGCATCTTATTAGGAAAAATATCTGGGAACGTTAGAAATATATTCGATCATCGATCCTGATAATGGATTGTATCGTGAAGTATTGAATGAAGATGATTGGATTGTAAAAATGTAGGATGGTTAGCCGATTCAATCATCCAATAAATTAATCACAGTATAAACCCTCCTGTTTTGGATGTGGAGATACAGTGGCTACAGTTGATGTAAGATGTCCGTTTTGTGAACAGACAGTCTCTGTAAAAAAACACAGTTAT
>JBPETC010000048.1:0-14799 GCA_051710325.1 Symbiopectobacterium sp. | reverse complement strand
GACGTATGTTATGATGCACCGCTGAAAAGTCAACGTTAATTTTTCAATTTCGCGTTTAACCTTCCGAGTATTACCGCAATCGCGAATCGCTGTTGCCGTGTCAGTGGAGGCGCAGTATAGGGGGTTCCGCGCAGCCTGCAATAGGTATTTTGAATAAAATTCACTGTTTGCTGAATTCCATAGAAAAATCCCGCTTTATACCCACTTTTGCACAATGTTATCCATAAATGAAATTCTCCCTAAAATTAGACGAGCATCACGCAAACGTTTTCTCTACAATTCTCTCGCACAAAATTACCGAACAAGAACAGAATAGGAATGCGGTTTTATTCAGGTAAGAATAAAAACAGCAAAACTTTATTCATATACTGTTTTATGCCTATCAAAAGCCAAGGGATACATCTCCGCCGCGCTTTACTCAGCGTTTCTGACAAAGCCGGTATTGTCGAATTTGCTCAGGCGCTTTCTTAATGTGGCGTGTAGCTGCTATCCACTGGCGGTACTTCTCGCCTGTTGGCTGATGCGGGCTTACCCGTCACTGAAGTGTCCGACTATATGGACTTCCCAGAAATGATGGAAGGTCTCGTTAAGACCCTGCACCCGAAAGTATACGGCGGGATCATGGGTCGTTTCGATACGGATGACACCATCATGGCAGAGCATAACATCAGCTTCATCGATATGGTGGTGGTAAACTTGTATCCCTTCTCACAAACAGTGGCTAGTCCCGATTGCTCACTGGCTGATACCGTCTAAAATATCAATATTTACAGCCTGACTATGGTGCGTTCCGCCGCAAAGAATCATAAAGATGTCGCTATCGTGATAAAAAGCACTGACTACAACTGACATCATCAATGAAATTGATGCCAATGCGCATTCCCTGACGTTGGAAACCCGCTTCAATCTGGCGATTAAAGCCTTTGAACACATCGCGGCCTACGAAAGCATGATTGCCAACTACTTTGGTACGATTGTTCCTCTTTACCACGGAGAGACAGATAAGCCGGCTGGCCACTACTTTCCGCGCACGCTGAACCTGAACTTCATCAAGAAGCAGGATATGTGTTACGGCGAGAACAGCCATCAGCAGGCTGCTTTATTGAAGAGACGCTGAAAGAGGCCGAGGCCTCAGTTGCGACAGCAGAACAGTTGCAGAGCAAAGGGCTATCTTACAATAATATTTTCAACACCGATGCGGCGCTGGAGTGCGTAAAAGAGTTCACCGAACCGGCCTGCATCATCGTGAAACAAGCCAACCCCTGTGGCGTTGCTATTGGTGAGTCGATTCTGGCGGCCGACGAGAGCGCCTACAAAACCGACCACACTTCTGCGTTCGGCGGTATCATCGCGTTTAATCACGAATTGGACGAAGCACCGCGCAAGCGATCATCAGTAGTCAGTTTGTAGAAGTGATCATAGCGCCCTCAGCCAGTGCAGCGGCTTTAAAAGTAACAGTGGCAAATAGAACGTGCGCGTCCTTATTTTCGGCCAATGGCGCAACGCATTTCCGGGCTGGATTTCAAACGCGTCAATGGCGGCCTGCTGGTACAGGATCGCGATATAGGCATGATTGATGCGGGTCAACTGCGCGTTGTCACAGATCGTCAATAACCGATAGAAACCGAACTGCGCGATGCACTGTTCTGCTGGAAAGTCGCGAATTTCGTCAAATACAATGCTATCGTCTATGCCCATGATAATATGACTGTCGGCATAGGTGCAGGACAGATAAGCTGTGTCTATTCCGCAAAAATCGCGGGAATTAAAGCTGGTGATGAAGGATTTCAGGTTGAAAGCTCCATAATGGCCTCTAATTCATTCTTCCCGTTCCGTGACGGTATCGATTCCGCCGCTGCCGTTAGCATTACCTGTGTTATTTAGCCGGGGCTTCATTCGTGATGACGAGGTTATCCACCGCTGCTAACGAACACGGCATTGCCATGATCTTCACCGACATGCATCATTTCCGCCACTAATTCAGAATATGGCATAGATGAACATTTTAATCATTGGTAATAGCGGACGCGAACACATGCTGGCATGGAAAGCCGCCCACTCACCGCTGGCAGATAATGTCTATGTAGCGCCCGGTAATGCGGGTACGGCACGCGAACCTGCACTGCAAAACGTGGCAATCTCTCCTCTACCGATATTCCGACGCTGGTTGTTTTTGCCCAGGAAAAACAGATTGGTTTGACCATCATTGGTCCGGAAGGACCACTTGTGATTGGCGTGGTTGATGCTTTCCGCGCCGCGGGTCTAACGATTTTTGGCCAGAATCAGTCTGCTTGCACAGTTAGAAGGCTCCAAGGCCTTTACCAAAGATTTCCTGGCGCGTTAGCAGATCACCACCGCGTTCTATCAGAATTTCACCGAGGTTGAGCCTGCGCTGGCCTATGTGCGCGCAAGAACGGCGCACCTATCGTGATCAAGGCTGATGGCCTGCCGGCGGTCAAGGCGTTATCGTTGCCATGACGCAGGAAGAAGCAAAAAACGCGGTTCAGGATATGCTGGCAGGCAATGCGTTTGGCGATGCCGGGCACCGTATCGTCATCGAAGAGTTTCTGAAAGGTGAATAGGCCAGCTTTATCGTAATGGTCGACGGCGATAACGTATTGCCCATGGACACCACAGCCAGGACCACAAACGTGTTGGCAATAAAGACACCGGCCTGAACACGGGCGGTATGGGCGCATACTCTCCCGCCCCCGGTAGTGACCAATGAAATCCACCAGCGCGTGATGGATCAGGCGATTTAGCCTACAGTGCGTGGCATGAAGGCGGAAGGAAATACCTATACCGATTTGCTGTATGCCGGGTTGATGGTTGATGACCCGGGCCAACCTAAGGTGATCGAATTTAACTGCCGCTTTGGCGATCCAGAAGTGCAACCGATCATGATGCGCCTGCGCTCAGATCTGCTGGAAATATGTATGGCGGCCTGCGAAGGTAAACTGGATCAGAAACGTCTGTCTGAGATGAACGCCCAGCGTTGGGGATAGTGATTGCGGCAGGCCGTTACCACAGTGACTACTCTTTCGGCGGTATCATAAGCAGCTTACCACAGGAAGAAGCGGAAGACAGTAAGGTGTTTCAGGCTAACACCGCACTGCGTGGCGATAACGTAGTCACCAGCGGTGTGCGCGTGCTGTGCGTGACCGCCTTTTGGGTAGCACTGTAGTACTGACGCATCAGAAAGCCTATGAGGTTGCCAAAGATATCCGCTGGAACGGCAGTTTCTACCGCAATGAAATCGGTTACCGCACCATTGCACGTGAGCAAAATTGAATGCAAGACGATCCAAACAGGATTATAGCAAGTTTGCCGAGTCCAACGATACGCTGCTGAATCTGGCGAAAAACCGTCAGGACTTACGCCATTAAGTGCTTGAAGTTACCTGCCCTTTTGGCACTGCGCTCAAAAAAGATATATCACAGTTCATCAGTAAAGCTGAATAGTTAAACCTGAATAGCGCATGTGACAAGCGGACCAAATGGTTAGTCAAAGTTACAGCAGCATTCGCATCATACTGCTGTGCATTATTCTCACAGGCGTCATTATCAGCTTGATGCTGTCATTCGTGACGGCGCGCAGCGTAGTGCTGCCATTGCAGCAAGCGGTATCATTGGCGGAGTCCGTTGCACAAGGTAATCTGACGCGATCGATCGCCCATCAGCGTAAAGATAAGACTGGCATCTTATTGAATGCATTGAATAAGATGATCACCCATCTCCAACAGTTCGTCGGGCAACTGCGCGATGGTGCACACAGCATTGCCTCCGCCACTGCCCAGATTGCGGCCGGAAGCCTGGATCTGTCCGGCCGCACCGAAGAGCAGGCCAGTTCTCTGGAAGAGACAGCTGCATCAATAGAACCAGCTCTAGCGGCTACCGTTAAAAATACCGCAGAAAATATACCCAAACAGGCCAATACGCTGGTGAACGATGCCGCACTGGAAATGAAAACATCGGTAGTAAAATTCATGAAATCCGTGATTTTTCCAACCACATGGTAGAAATCATCGCCCTGATCGACGGCATTGCTTTCCAAATCAATATCAATATATTGGTGCTCAATGCCGCATTGAAACAGCGCGTGCAGGTTGGCGCTGAACAAGGCCGCTGATTTGCCGTGGTGGCCAGCGAAGTGCGTAGTCTCGCGCAGCGTAGTGTTCCGCCGACGCAAAAAGAGATCAAAGCGCTAATCGACGATGCCGTGCAGAGACCACACAACAAGGGATGGAACTAGTGGAGGATGCCGAAACATCAATGAAAAGCCTAAGAGCCAACTCCTCTCACATGAGCAGCATTATGTCTGAAATTACGCACTCCAGCCGAGAACAAAGCATCGGGATCGATCAGGTCAACATTGGTGTCGGGCAGCTTGATGCATCAACACAGTAAAATGCTTCGCTGGTGGAAGAAGTCTCTGCGTGGCCGCACAACCTCTACAAAATCAAGCGCAACGCCTGAAGGATACCGTCGCCGTGTTTGTTATTACTCCCACCACCTCAACGACCATAGCGCCTAGCACAGCAGCAACTACAACACCGTTACTGGCTGCTGCAAGTACAGGTTTTACCACAACGTCCTCAAAAGATAACTGGACTACCCTTTAAATCCAGCCTCTTGCCGGGGCGTATTCGCGCCCCTTGCTTGCCTCACCTCTCGTTTTTGACATTTTTAGATAATACGCCAATAATAATGTGCGATTACGCCTGCAAAAAGATGGGATTTATACATAGACAGCGCTAGAATAGCTTTTTCAGGATGAAAATATAGTTTTATTTTAATAAATTGTTTTTAAAACTACCTTTTACCTTTGAAGGCGAAAATCATGCTGAGTGTCATTCCCGTATTGATATTTATTGCGCTGGTTATTGTATGGTCAGGGATCAAGATCGTGCCGCAAGGCTATCAGTGGACCGTAGAACGCTTTGGGCGCTACACCAAGACACTGATGCCGGGGTTAAACCTGGTGGTACCGTTCATGGATCGCATTGGTCGAAAAGTCAATATGATGGAGCAGGTACTTGAGATTCCCTCCCAGGAAGTGATTTCCAAAGATAACGCCAACGTGACGATTGATGCCATCTGCTTTATTCAAGTAGTGGAAGCGGCACGTGCGGCTTATGAGGTCAGTTCGCTCGAATTGGCGATCAAAAACCTGACTATGACCAATATCCGTACCGTGCTGGGTTCAATGGAATTGGATGAAATGCTGTCGCAGCGTGACAGCATCAACACCCGCCTGCTACATATTGTCGATGAAGCCACTGGCCCATGGGGCGTAAAAATCACCCGTATTGAGATCCGTGATGTACGCCCACCAGCAGAACTGATCGCCTCCATGAACGCCCAGATGAAAGCCGAACGAACCAAACGTGCCGACATTCTTGAAGCGGAAGGGGTGCGTCAGGCTGCCATTCTCAAAGCGGAAGGTGAAAAGCAGTCACAAATTTTGAAAGCAGAAGGGGAGCGTCAATCGGCGTTTCTGGAAGCAGAAGCTCGTGAAAGAGCCGCAGAAGCAGAAGCACGCGCCACCCAGATGGTCTCTGATGCTATAGCATCCGGTAATATTCAGGCCATCAACTACTTTGTGGCACAAAAATATACCGATGCATTGAAAGATATTGGTTCTGCTGACAACAGCAAAGTTATCATGATGCCGCTGGATGCCAGTAATCTGATGGGCGCTATCGGCGGTATCGCCGAGTTGATTAAAGATAGCGGAAACGCCCGGAGCCAGAATGGACGTTAAACTGCTGGCTGAAAATGCCCACTGGGTATGGCTCTCGCTTGGTAGTCTGTTACTGGCGGCTGAGATGCTTGAGGGCAGCGGTTATTTACTGTGGAGCGGCGTGTCTGCCGTTATTATTGGTTTATTAACCTGGGTATTACCGCTGCCTTGGGCGTGGCAGGGAGCGCTGTTTGCTGTGCTGACCATCATCATCGCACTGCTGTGGTGGTACTGGCTGCGCAGCCGTTCACGCCGGATAGCAGATGCTACACTGCTGAATCAACGTAGTCGGCAACTGATAGGGGTGCGTGCCACTATCACCGAAGCGGTTGAGGATGGCATCGGCCGTGCCAAAATTGGAGACAGTACCTGGCGGATCAAAGCCAATGAAACCCTGACCATCGGCACTACTGTAGAAGTAATTGCCGTTGACGGCATTACGCTACACATCCGCACCCTCAAGATTTAACCGCCCTTCCCGACTATCCTCAACGGTAACACGGTTGAGGATTTTCATCTTTATGGAAGTATCCTCGCGCGGCACAAGCGGTTAGCATGAGCGTTTGTAGTTTATGGAGATAAATCATTACGTAACTTCGTCAACTGGCCACGTGGTTGGGATTAATTTCCCCGGTCACCTCATGCTTACTCCGCACTGGATAAGTCGATGACAAACGGCGAACGCCTGCATTTTATGGCAGTATCCATATAGGCAGAAAAGCCATGTCTCTGTTTCCAGAGGTGTTGATGCAACAATTTCAGCAGTCTACTGCACTGGTGGTAGAAGCCGATATCTCCGATATGGGTCGTCGTTGCAGGAAGAGTACGAGCCAATTCTGCTGGCGGAGCTTCTGAATTCAGAACGCTATCAGCAGTTCCAGCAACACTGTGAGGCACTGGCGCTTAACCTAAACCGCTTTAGTATATCTGCCCGCCTGTCGCGCGGCGCTGACGCGCCACAAGCGATGCAAGAGCAATCGCTTGGCTGACGTCCTCAATATGGCATCAATTATCAATTGATTCGGGCCGGGCCGCCAAAGCGGAAAACATTCCGGTGATTGAACTTGGAGGTCAGCAGGAACAACTCGCCATGCTGCGACAATTGCCGCATGGTGGTGTATCATTGCTGGAAGATACGTTAGATCACTGGCACGTTAATGCGCGTCTGCTTCAGGTAATGCTCGGTTGATAGCTGGAAGGACCGCTAGAAAAATCCGCGGCTGCTATTCCGGCAACGTTCCAGCCACGCCTTGTCCGAGATATTGATTGTGTCAGCGCAATACCAGCTGGCGCGATCACTTACAAGCACTGCCGAGTGGCCAGTATGTCGTGATTGTCGGTGCATTACATCTGTACGGCGATAATAGGCTGCCTTCCCTGCTACAACCTCTTAATAATGCAAAGCAATAACGACGGGATTGATTAAGGAACGAGCACCATGACACCCTCAGTAAAACTTTTGGAAAAATAAGGCCGCCTTCCAACTTCACAGCTACGACCATGACCTAAACGAAACCAATTTTGGCGAAGAAGCTATACGTAAGCTGTGGTTGAATAAATAGCAGGTGCACAAAACCCTGCTGGTATCACTGAATGGGGATGCCAAACACTTAGTCGTTGCTATCACAAAGTCTCCTGGCGGTTGGATTTAAAGAAGGTGGCGCGAGCCTTTTGTACCAAAAAGCCGATATGGCCGACCCGATGCTGGCTCAGCGTGTTACAGGCTATCTGGTAGGCGGCATCAGCCAGTTAGAACAGAAAAAGTGCTGCCAACCGCCATCGATGAACCTACGTTTCCGGCGGCAAGCGTAGACTGGATATCGGGCTTGCGCCCACCGATTTAGAGAAACTACTGAAAGCGTCATTTAGTGATATTGCCAAACGGGATTAATTTTTTAATGTTATATCGCGTTAAAAATAACACTGAGGTACACGAGACCATAGGGTAAGCGGCAGGACGCTGCGAAAGTCAGCGTCATGTAGCGGCGTTGTTTTCCGCGAAAAGCCTGAGCTCTCAGGGCAATGGCGATTGCATGCCACGAGTCGGACGCGTTCCATGGGTGGTGAAGATAAACGCAGTGGTTAACGCGAACAAAACGATCACGGCTCGGACGAAAAGCTTGGCCCGAATTTATGGGAAATGTTTCATCGTAATCAAGTATGGTCAACGCAGCCACGGCGTGAAGCATGAAGCGTAAAAGAAGCTGATGTCAGTGGACTACACGGCCAGTGTGTCCCATCTGTCATCGCCACCGCTTCAGAACGGGTAATTAATCGATCTTTAGCCCCTTTTTCGACCAACCGCGTCGGTTCTTGCTTCACGTTGAGGGTTAAGCCTTTGGTTTTTACTTCAGCATTACGTACGCGAATTCCCTGATCGGCATCGATACGCACGTTGTCAAAATGGAAACCGCTCAATGGTGCTTCGGGTACACCAATAATGTACGCAGCAGTTTTGCTTTATACCGGCTGATTCCATATTGATCATCACATTGCTAAAATACGGCGTCTGATATTTATCAAACGACTATTTGGCATCGGTATCTGGCGGGTAAATTTATTCACCCATGGTGAAACCGCCTTCTGGCAGCAGTTTGTCTACTTCGGCTTGCATAATGTGGGATCCGCGCCTTGTAGTTGCCTACAAAAACCAGCGGAATATCAAAATCGACCATTTTGGTGTTGCGATAAGTAATGTTTTTCACTTCATCGCCTTTACCGCGCAGCGTCTTGATTCGAATACCGTACATCGAACCTTCGAACTGTTTGTTTTCCATCAGCACGTTGTTTCACACCGCCGGAGGTCTCGCTGCCGATAGAAATACCGCGCCATTGACGCAATACGTTGCTCGAAATGTAGATATTATCGACGACGCCTTCAGAGAGACGCTCATCGGGCTTCTCGGCCTTGATGGCAATATAGTCATCGTTACAGTCGATAAAGTTATTGGTAATACGAATGTTCTAGCTGTCGATAGCATCGGTATTCGGTGCATACCAAAGGCGACACAATTTTTGTATTATTGACGTTAACGTCATGCGCGTAACGCATCACCACATGGAAACTCGGTGAGTGAGTCAGTGTAACGCCATCCACCAGCACGTTACTGGAACGGGTGATGTAGATCAAACGCGGACGATCAGTGCCGCCTTTCTTATCCGTGGCACGGATATTAGCACGCCAGCGCTCCCACCACACGTCACCTTGTCCATCAATGGTACCTTCACCGGTGATAGCGATGTTCTTGGCATCAGCAACGCTGATAAACAGCAACCAGCCATTTTCCGCCTCGGCGTATTTGGTCTGCTCCGTGGCACGATAGCCTGTTCTTATGTCGAAGCCACAATGGTGGCATTCTTCGCCAGGTTAAGACGCATATTTATTTTCAGGAACAGTGGGTTGACCAGATAGTTACCTTACGACACCAGAACCGTAACGCCGCCTGCGGCCGCACTATCATCGATAGTGCGTTGGAATGAATACGTATTTAGTGCAATCTGCAAGCGATGACCTTCCGCGTCATATTGCGTGACATCGCACACTTTGCCATTATCTGTAAAATTGACAACGGCAGGTAAGGCTTGCACCACCTGCCTGAGAACTGACCGCAATACATGTGCCAAGCAAAGACAAAACAAACCCCTTCTTCAACACCTTCTATTGAAGATACGCTTCAATAAAAACAAAAGGATTTTCAATAAAAACAACAAAAGATCATGTTTATGATGCTGAGTGTGCTAAAAATATTAGCGATAATATTTAACTGTTATACTCATCAGAAATGAGTGCTTCGTAATTTATAATCAATAGACATAAAAAGAGGGCTTATCTATTCTGCAAATCCCCTTTAATATTAGCAATACCATTTCATCAACGGTATTGGATTTCACCTTTTGGCGCATAGGCCGCGGCATCAAACGGTGAATGCTACTCGATATGCTGCTTTAGCACCTCAGCATCGACAAAACCAGTGTTGACGTAAGTCTGCAATCCATCCAGACACGGATAACCATCACAGCCCTTGCATTGAAGTTCAGAGTTGCCATACGATAGGTTTTATAGCCTGCAACCATTCACCCTTGATTTTCACATCCTGAACGCCTTCTCCATCTCCATCAGCTACCAGGCTGATGTTCAGGAATTGAGCGTAGGCACCAGAATCAACTTTCTTGTTCGCCACCACTGCAGCCAGGCATTTCTCAACCTCGCTATCTTCATATCGACATAAACCAAGGTATTGGCGAACGGTTGCACTTTCAGCACCGTTTTATAGGTGATATCACCGGTCTGAATGAAGTCGCGTATCCCACCGCCGCTTATCACTTCAAAATTCGCATCGGCGCGTTCGCGCTGGCTGGATAACAGCAGATGCCCCAGATTGGTTTGATAGAAGTGCACCTGTTTGCAATCGTCATCTAGCGCGCCATTAACGCTGCCAACTTTCACATCCAACTGTGCCTGACCTTTTTCCTGGAACGGCGTCAACATTTTCACCACGCCATCATCCTATTTGATCTTACTGGTATAATAGACGTGTTCGATACCGCCATCGGTCTTCTCCGCCTTTTCTTCAGGTTGCCAGGAAGAAGTTGGTAGTGGGCCAAGCTTCAGCATGCCATTTTGAACGTGAAATCAGCGCGTCAAACATATTTACCCCATTTGTGAGCCTGCACGATCCAGGTACCATTTTGCCGATCCGACGCACAGGGTGTACCTGGCACATAATCCACCTGTTTCTTTGTTTTCACTCTCCATATAGACCGGGTATTGTGAATGACCACCAACGATCATTTGCAGATAGCTGCCCCCACAAGGCTGCGTGCCATTTCGACATCTCCTGGCTCATTGGAGCCGTGCTATCCATCCTCATAGTGTCCCCATATGAGTTACAGCAATAATCACGTCGGGCTTTTTGGTGCTACGCAGTTAATCGACCAGCGATTTCACGTCCGTTGACGGCTTACGAAACTCGATGTCGATGAAAAATTCCGGGTTACCCAATTTTGCCGTCTCATCAATGGTCAAGCCGATAACCGCAGTACCGAGATCGGATTATCAAACTCATGGTTAGCAAGCGCTATGGCATCATAGCCCACCATTTTCATGTTACGAAAATCGGGCTATGCATCCTGTAAGTCAGAGTCAGGCACCCCGGTGTTGATATCCCTGCTGGACAGCAGCAACACGCTGACACCTTTGGCAGCTACCTCCTGAGGAATCTGATCCACTAGCGTTTTTGCGCTGCCAACCCATATTCGCCGTATTCGTTATGCCAAAAATGCCCGTGGTGATCGTTGATGTGAAGGATGGTGATGTCAGATGATGTCATAGGTTTATCTTTTTTCCATGTCAATGGCCCTACCGAGGTAAAAACCAGCGATATCACAATAGCACATCCTAACGCTTTCGTTGCAAAACGCATGGAAATTCTCCGTTAAGTAAACAACCGTTGTTAAAATAATTCTATAGCAGCCTTCTGCCAGTGCTGGTCTTAGTCAGGTATGCGCAGATTGAGATCTCCCTCTAGAATAGCGCACTTTTACTCAATGCTCGATTTCATTTGTACCCTATGACCTGTATCACAATAAAACCTGTATTGCGCGCATGAACCATAAGAGAAAGTTAATAAAAATGGTCAGTTCATTTGATTCTGTTGTATTTATGTCATTTTTACCCCGCTATTCTAAGGTTTTAACGCAGAGAAATCGGTTCCCCTCAGCACACAGGATGAAAATGCAGCGTAACAGACATGATAAAGTATCTTCATGAGAGCAATAACGTTGGTTTATCAATTCTTATCTGACGAAAGCATCATGAAATCTATGTTAGAATTAGATTCAATGAATAAACGAAGATTTTTACTAGAATACCCTCATTTTCCCAAGCAGGATTTCTTCAAATGAAATAGAATTTATTCAAGAAATCTGCTTATAAACATTTTTCAACAATGGCAAAAGGAGTCGGGATGCATGCAACCACACCACTAATATCCACCATTGCCGTAGGGCTGGTTCTCGCATTCTTACTGGGGATTCTGGCCAATCGACTACGCATTTCCCCTTTAGTCGGCTATCTGGTCGCAGGGGTTATGGTGGGGCCGTTTACCCCAGGTTTTGTCGCGGATACCGCGTTAGCACCTGAATTGGCTGAACTTGGGGTTATTCTGCTGATGTTTGGTGTCGGCCTACATTTCTCGCTTAAAGATCTGATGGCGGTGAAATCCATCGCTATTCCCGGTGCCATTGCACAAATCGCCGTTGCCACGCTGCTAGGGATGGGCCTTTCCACCCTGCTCGACTGGAGTCTGGCAAGCGGGTTGGTGTTTGGGCTGTGCTTATCCACTGCCAGTACCATAGTGCTGCTGCGCGCATTGGACGAACGACAACTGATTGACAGCCAGCGCGGACAAATCGCCATTGGATGGCTGATCGTAGAAGATTTGGCGATGGTGTTGACGCTGGTATTGCTGCCCGCGTTCCGTGACATGATAGGCGCTGAGCATGCTGATACCGGTAAGCTGATTCGTGACCTGGCCTGGACCATCGGTAAAGTGGTTGCCTTTATCACGCTGATGATTGTGGTAGGTCGTCGCCTGGTGCCCTGGGTGCTGGCAAAAAGCGCCGCTACGGGCTCACGGGAACTGTTTACCCTCGCCGTATTGGCGATGGCACTCGGTATCGCTTTCGGTGCCGTGAAGCTGTTTGATGTTTCATTCGCACTAGGTGCCTTCTTTGCGGGGGTGGTGCTGAACGAATCAGAGCTCAGTCAACGCGCCGCCCACGATACGCTTCCACTGCGTGACGCCTTCGCCGTACTGTTTTTTGTTTCGGTAGGCATGCTGTTCGATCCGATGATTATGGTGAACGAGCCGATGGCCGTCATCATTACGTTGGCCATTATCGTGCTCGGTAAATCAGCAGCCGCTTTTTTGCTGGTACGGTTGTTCGGCCATTCCAAGCGTACCGCACTGACCATCTCGACCAGCCTGGCGCAAATTGGCGAGTTCGCTTTTATACTGGCAGGTCTGGGCGTTGTGCTCGGTCTCTTGTCTGAGCAGGGACGCAATCTAGTTCTGGCAGGGGCGATTCTGTCGATTATGATAAACCCGCTGCTTTTTACTCTGCTAGAACACTATCTGGAGAAAACAAAGACCATTGATGAGCAGATTGTGGAAGAAGCCATCGAAGATGAGAAGCAAATTTCGGTTGATATGTGTAATCACGCGCTATTGGTCGGTTATGGCCGCGTTGGCAGCCTGATCGGTTCCAAACTGCATCAGGAAGGCATTCCTATTGTGGTTATCGAGGATTCGCGTGCACGGGTGGATGCTCTGCGTGAACAAGGCATCAAGGCCGTACTGGGAAACGCTACTAAAGTGGAAATCATGGAGCTGGCTCGCTTGGATTGCGCCCGTTGGCTGTTGCTGAGCATTCCTAACGGCTATGAGGCAGGAGAAATCGTTGCGGCAGCGCGTGAAAAACGCCCGGATCTGCAGATCATTGCGCGCGCGCATTATGACGATGAAGTCAGCTATATTACAGAACACGGTGCTAATCAGGTGGTGATGGGTGAACGCGAAATCGCCAACAGCATGATTACCCTACTTCAGCTTGAGCAGGTAAAAGCTGAAGAATTAAAAGAGTGCACGATTTGATACCGATGTGCAGCGATAACCCTGCTGCGCCCTTTTATCTGTCCTATTTTAACGACTCGTCACGCACCAGCGCTTCAAACAAATCAATGTGCCGCGCATCATCATTTAACGCAGGAATATAAGCAAACTGTGCACCCCCAGCATGCAGGAAAATCTCCCGGTTCTGTTTCTGAATTTCTTCCAACGTTTCCAGACAATCGACTGCAAACCCAGGGCAAATAACTTGAATGTGTTTGATCCCCTGTGCAGGTAATCCCTTTAAGGTTTCATCCGTATAAGGAGTAAGCCAGGGTTCATGGCCAAAACGTGATTGGAAGGTCATTTGTGCTTGTTCCGGTGCCAGCCCCAATTCAGCGATCAGCGCCTGTGCCGTTGCCTGACAGCGAAGAGGATAGTCATCCCCTTCCGTAGCATAACGCACCGGAATGCCATGGAACGATATCACTAAGCGATCTGGGACGCCGTGCAGCGCAAATGACGCTTCCACACGGTGCTTTAGCGCATCAATATAGACCGGGTGTGTCGCGTAGTCGCGGATAAAACGGATGGGCACTTGACGGCGCGTGCGCATTGCATCAGCCAGCCCATCCCATACCGCACCGGTGGTAGAGCAGGAGTATTGCGGATAGAGCGGCAGCACCACCAGTTGAGTGACACCTTGCGAGAATAGGCTATCCAGCGCCGACGGCAAGCTCGGCGAACCATAGCTCATGCCAAACGCCACCGGAATATCATCTTCTAAACGGGCGGAGAGCGCGCATTCTTGACGTCGACTGAATGCCAACAACGGAGAACCATCAACCGTCCAGATAGACTGATAGAGTTTAGCGACATGGCGAGAACGAAAAGGCAGGATCACGCCATTCAACAGCGGCCACCAGAGCCAGCGCGGCGTATCCACCACGCGCTTATCACTAAGAAACTGTGCCAGATAGCGTTTCACCGCCTGCGGCGTCGGGGCTTCGGACGTCCCCAGATTCACCATCAGTACACCAAATTTTGATTGACTCATCGTCTGCCCTCACAAAAGGCTGCCTGTCATACGCATTACGTACATCTAGCAGCGGTTGCAGCGGTTATTGTTACCAATCAGTGCTGAGTGTAACGAAAATGTTACCCTGACGGGATAGGGAAAACAATGTTATTACCGATAATTGCCATCGAAAGGATAGATAGCGCCATGGGTGAGCATCGACGTATAAGCCGGGCTCTCTTTCAGGTAGAAGCGCCATGAGAGTTTGTTAAGCTTAAAATAAGGTATTGATAAAAAGTATTTCTATAGTTCATTCAATAACCTAATACATCATCAAACGTAATACTCACGTTTGATGTAAGTACCGATAAGCCTATCGTGCATTTCGGATTACGATTGAGGCGTTTCAATCGGTTGCACAGCGTGCAG
>JBPETC010000047.1:0-14933 GCA_051710325.1 Symbiopectobacterium sp. | reverse complement strand
GTGCAACCGATTGAAACGCCTCAATCGTAATCCGAAATGCACGATAGGCTTATCGGTACTTACATCAAACGTGAGTATTACGTTTGATGATGTATTAGGTTATTGAATGAATGACAGAATTTTTGTTGCTATAACGCCGTAAAAGCACTATTACTCAGGAGTACACTCAATTATGTTCAATAATTCATTTGCCAACCTGCAAAAGTAGGTAAGTCACTGATGCTGTCTGTTTCCGTACTGCTCATCTCAGGTATCCTGCTGGGCGTCGGA
This sequence comes from Symbiopectobacterium sp., assembly GCA_051710325.1. Lineage (GTDB taxonomy): Bacteria > Pseudomonadota > Gammaproteobacteria > Enterobacterales > Enterobacteriaceae > Symbiopectobacterium. The sequence continues at coordinate 14,663 of JBPETC010000047.1, read as the reverse complement.
TCGGCCAATTTCAGCTGGTTGCCAGCCATCGTCTCAAGCGTGATGGCGCAAGAGGGTGATTCCGTATTCGCCAATATACCACTGATTTTTGCCATCGGCGGTGCCCTCGGTTTTATCAATAGCGATGTGGTATCCGCGCTGGCGGCCGTTGTTGCCTACGGCATTATGATGAAGACGATGGCAGCGGTGGCTCCACTCGTGCTACAACTGTCGCCTGAGGTGATCATCAAATAACACCTGGCGGATACCTGGGTGCTCGGTGGGATTATCACCGGTGCGATTGCAGCCTACATGTTTAACTGTTTCTACCGTATCAATTTGCCGGAATACTTGGGCTTTTTTTGCCAGCAAAGGCTTTGTGCCGATCATCTTTGGTCTGATAGCAATTATCACCGGTTTGGTGCTTTTCTTTATTTAGCCACCGCACCGGTAGGAACCGCAATCCAAACATTCTTACACTGGGCTGTTTAGATGACGGCCTTTGGTGACAAAGAAAACATCACTAATCTGGACGCCTGTATTACGCCTCTACGCGTGAGCATCGCTGATGTTGACAAAGTGGATCAGTCAGGTCTGAAAAAACTGGGTGCAACTGGCGTTGTCGTTGCTGGCTCTGGTATACAGGCAATTTTTGGTGCTAAATCTGACAACCTGAAAACGGATATGGATGATTACATCCGTAATCACTGATTCGTTGTCCGGGACTGATAAAGGGAGCGTAAGTTCCCTTTTTATTGGGCGCTACTAACCTGCGGTGGAAAAGCCACAATTTAAACATCTGAACAAGAAAAAACAGAAAGAAGGTTGAAAGCAACCGAAATTCTCACTCATACTGGCGTAACCATTCGGCGTTACACGTTTATAAGGAACTCAAACATGGCTGAAGAAACCATTTTCAGTAAAATTATCCGCCGGGAAATTCCTTCCGACATCCTCTATCAGGATGAACTGGTAACGGCCTTTCGTGACACCTCGCCTCGCACGCCAACGCACGTTTTAATCGTTACTAATATATTGATTCCTAATGTAAACTATGTTTTGCCTGAGCATGAACATGCACTGGGAAGATTGTTCACCGTCGCCAGCAAGATTGCGCGCGACGAGGGCATTGATGAAGACGGTTATCGTCTGATCGTTAATTGCAATCGCCATGGTGGCCAGGAGGTCTATCATATTCATATGCACTTGCTGGGTGGACGTCCTTTGGGGCCTTTGTTGTCGGATTAATTTCATGAAATTCCAGATTGTGCGAGGCCTGTTATCTGCTGTATTGGTATTTGTAGTCGTTTCGTGCTCCAGCACACCACCCATGTGGACCATCAATTAGCGGAAAACGTTAGTGCTTGATCCTTCTCTGCTGTCCACTGGGATTACGGCATCAAAACCCGATCTGACAACGTGTGAGGGAGGGCGGAAACACATACGTCATTCATGCTGTGGCGGTGCAGTACCGCTTCTACTGGTATTACGAAAAGGTTGGATATTGTTGCCTTATGACGATGTGCGCAGCGTTCTGGTGCAGGCGCAGAACGAAGTGCGTATTACTTGGCGCGCACGAGGGGCAGAATGTTCAGCAAGTTCGCCTCCATCTGTTTCTGTAAAAGTGTTTAGAGAGGAATGCATGAAAAAATATCTTGTGCTACTGTTCGGGGCGATGGTGTTGACCGGTTGTATGACCCGTACGCTAGAGCAACAGCCACTGGCGAAGATCGAGCCGATGCAACCGTCACAGCCGGAAGTGGTCACGCCGCCGCCGGAGCCTGTGCCTACTCCTCCTAAAATTCAAATCCTGAACTGGGAAGGTAGTATCGGACCTTTAGTGGCACAAATGCGACAGGCTAGCAGCGTATCCCCCGGCAGTATACTGCTGGTTGACAATGTGAAGAACAATACCAACGGCTCGTTTCCGGTCGCGAAGGCGACAGCGGAGATTTATGATGCGCTGGAGAACGGACATCTGTTCACGCTAGTGCCACGTGAACAGATGTCCGTTGCAAAACAGAGGTTAGGGTTATCGGCAGAGGACAGTCTGGGCTCACGAACCAAGGCTATTGGCCTGGCGCGTTACGTGAGCGCGCAGTATGTACTTTACAGCGATGTCAACGGTGATGTGAAAACCCCCCAGTTGGACATGCAACTGATGCTGGTTCAAACCGGTGAAATCGTGTGGTCGGGAAATGGTGCCGTCCAACAGTAAATTGGCTCTTGAACGTCTGCTTGTGCAACACTTTCCGGCGGTTGATACCGCCCGCCGGTTTTCATTTCGAAGCCGTGAACGGTTCGAGACGCAGCTGTTGGCGCGGCCGCAAACCACCGAGGCAGTGCAATTAGGCGTATTCAGGCAGCGTGAATATTGGATATTACGCCAACTCTCTCCACGACAGTTGGCTCCTAAGCCTGTTGTATACCGCGACGCTTGGCTCATCGTGGAGTGGGCCGCAGGGGTGCAGCGTCTGCGCAGGATTTTTCCGGCGTATTGGAAAACGGCTCGCTGACACAGCTGCTCAGCCAGCTTCACCGCCAGCCGTGTTATGGCTTTCGTTTGAATTTACCAATGCAGTTTATCCATCATTGGCAAAACATGGATTCGCATCGACGCTCGCCAGCGTTACTGCGCTGGCACCACCATTTTTAGCATAAAGCTCCGCCTGGTTTGCTCGCGTGGGAGCCTTTGCATATAGACGTATATAGCGAGGAGGTGTGTTGGTATCAAACGGGACAAACGGCATTTTTAGAGGCAGGTTCGGCATTGCGTCGTACGCTCAGGCTAAGCGCGTAATCCAGGCGAATAATCTAGGCACTGTGCGCCAGATAACCTGTCATAGATCAATGCAGGCACAATCCATCAGGTGTATTATCGAAAAAGCGTCTGCTTGTTGTGATAGGCGGGTGACGTCTGGCATTGGTCGTATCCGGAGGATGAGGTTCAGATGATTCTCTACTTGCATGGCTTTGATTCTACTAGCCCTAGCAACCATGAAATGTGGCAGTTGCAGTTTATTGACCAGGACGTTGAGCTGCTGAGTTACAGTATGCTTCATCCCCGGCATGATATGCAACATTTACTCAAATAAGTCGACAAGCTGATCCAGCGTGTGCAGGATAGAGCGTCCGCTGATTTGCGGTGTAGGGTGGTTGGGTGCTTTTAGGCCGAACGTATCGGCTTTTTATGTGATATTCTCCAGATCATTTTAATCCAAGTCAGTTCCTGCAAGAGAACATATCAGGAAAAATAGAAAGCCCCGAAGAGGAAAATATGCGGACATTACGATCAAGTGTGTCGCTAATTTCCGTGAGAAGAATCGCGATCGCTGTCTGACCGTGCTGTCGAGTAACGATGAAATGCTGGATATCCAGCGCAGTGCCGCACTGTTTGGATCGTTTTACGAAGTCATTTTGGACGACATCCAGACGTATAAATTTAAGACTATCTCGCCGCATATTCAGCGCATTAAAGCGTTTAAAACGCTTGGTTAATCTCGATAATAGCTCTCCCTCTTTTTTTCCCTACCACGGCGTTTGATGTTCCTAGTCTAATGTTGTGTGTTCTATATTGATATCACCGCCTGCAAAATAATTTAATGAATTAAAAAGGAAATTTTTCCGCGAGTCAAGCGGATAAAAATAAATTAATATATCAATTTTGATATGGTAAAATAATCTGATATGCTATTCTTTTTATAGATTTTGCATTTAACTTATGATAACCCATATGTAATGTAAGGATATTATTTTGCTACTTATTAAGTATTGGTTCACAACCAGGGGATCGTTTTGACATCAGCACTTAAAAAAATTGTTATTGTCGGTGGTGGCGCCGGCGGTTTGGAATTAGCCACCAGCCTGGGCCATAAGCTGGGGCGTAAAAGCAAAGCTGAGATCACCTTGGTTGATCGTAATCAAAGTCATTTATGGAAACCGCTGCTGCACGAAGTGGCAACAGGCTCGATGGATGATGACATTGACGCACTGAGCTATCTGGCGCATGCACGCAACCATGGCTTCCATTTTCAGTTAGGTACGCTAATAGATATCGATCGTGAAAGTCATTGTATTCGACTTGCTGCAATTGATAACGATCAGGGTGAAATACTGGTAGCTGAACGTTTGTTGCCCTATGACATTCTGGTGATCGCACTGGGCAGTATCTCCAACGATTTCGGCATCACAGGCGTCAAAGACAACTGTATTTTTCTCGACAGCCCTAAACAGGCGCGCTGTTTCCACAGCAAAATGCTCAACCTGTTCCTGAAATTCACCTCAAATGCTAGCGATGACAAGGAAAAGATTAACATTGCTATCGTTGGCGGTGGTGCCACTGGGGTGGAACTTTCCGCAGAACTGCATAATGCGGTGAAGCAGCTGCACAGCTACGGTTTTGACGGGCTGGATAATCAGGCACTGAACGTGACGCTGGTAGAAGCCGGGGAGCGCATTTTGCCCGCGTTGCCGCCGCGCATTTCTGCCGCAGCACATCAGGAATTGAGTAATATCGGTGTACGTATTCTGACAAAAACGATGGTCACAGAAGCGAAACTCGGTGGTTTATACACTAAAGGGGGCGAGTTTATTGAAGCCGATTTGATGGTGTGGGCAGCAGGGATCAAAGTACCCGATGCTATGAAAGAGATCGCCGGTCTGGAAACCAACCGCATCAATCAACTGGTGGTGGAACCGACGCTGCAAAGCACGCGCGATCCGAATATCTATGCCATCGGCGATTGCGCATTGTGCCTGCAACTGAGCGGCAGCGTTGTCCCGCCGCGTGCCCAGGCGGCGCACCAAATGGCAACACGTTGCTATCACAATATCCTTGCCCAGCTCAACGGTCAGGCGCTGAAACCTTATGTTTACAAGGATCACGGTTCGTTGGTATCGCTGTCTAAATTCAGCACCGTCGGAAGCCTGATGGGTAATTTGATACGTGGGTCGGTGATGCTGGAAGGACGCATTGCACGTGTGGTGTATATTTCACTGTACCGTATGCACCAAATTGCCTTGCACGGCTACACCAAAACCGGGTTGATGATGCTGGTGGGCGGTATTAACCGCGTGATTCGTCCCCGCTTAAAACTGCATTAACCGACGGGGTTCTACAACGTAATACCGGTCATAAGGGTAGCACGTTGTTCGGTCCTGAAGGGGTAAGATTTAGCGCTTTTCACTCTAAAAATAACATCTCGCCTTAACGCTAATTACCCTAATAAAAATCCAAAATAACCATATTCTATTAACATGTCTACACTTTTGGCTAACTAATCTGATTGTCACTTTTTATCTTCGAATGCATAGTTTTGCCAAATGCATAGTTTTTTCCAGTTATCAACGAAACAACGCACACTGTAATGGCTGATACCGATGTTAAGGATACTATCCTTTGACGCTCATGGATACACAGCGAATAAAGCAGATGCGAGCGGTCATTCAGGAGGTTTCTGTGAACAAATCCATGTTAGCGGGGTGGGTGGTATCGGTGTGGCTGCTGCTCTAGGCGTAGCGGCGATAGCCAGCATGGAGGTTTTTCATCAGAGCCGCAATTTGCCCAGATTATCTCGGCAACACCCATTAAAGAAATAGTGAAAACACCGCATCAAGGAGTACTATGATGTCAGCGTGACCTATCCGTCCGGTGCAAGATGAGAATCGTCTGACGGATCGGTGCTTGGCGCAGTGGCAGGTGGCGTATTGGGTTATCAGATCAACGATGGTCGAGGAAAGGATATTGCCACTGTCGCGAGGCTTTTGCAGGCGGGTATGCAGGCAATCAGGTTCAGGGCGATATGCAGAACAATGATATCTACACCACGACGCAACAGCGTTGCCAGACGGTATATGACAAATCCCAGAAAGTACTGGGCTATAATGACGTCACTTACAAAATTGGCGCGCAGCAATGCAAGATCCGCATGGATCACGTTCCAGGCACAAAAATCTCGTTGGACAGAAATGGGTAACTGGTACCGAACTAAAAAGGATAAGTGGAAATCTGATGCCATAGGCTCAATAAACGTTTGAGCTGTGCCGGTTCACGCGCATCGCGGATCATCTCGTTGATTAAGGTGCGGGTTGCATTGTTGTAAAACGCACTCTGCGCCGGAACATCCATGCCGAGTAGCGGTATAAACTGTTTTAAGGCCAATTGGATATCGAGATCGTTGCCGCCGGTATTGGCACCCGCTGTGCCCTAGCAGACTGTCCTGGCACTCTTGCTTGCGGTGCCATGCAGGCCCCCGAGCAGTCGGTGGTCCCACCGCCGATATAGACAACCAGCACACCCGCGTTTCCTGCTGTAGCGTCGCTTCAAAATCCAGTCCGGCGACGACAGGCTTAAACTGAAATGCGATATCACGAAATCCGCCGCGCGTTGCTGCGCGCTCAAGAATGTCCTATGCTTACTTATTGGCAGCACTGACTCAGTACTTCGCAAGCCCAAAATTACTGGCAATCATCGAAACATTTAATCAGGCAATGAATATTGATGATTTTACCGATAAATTTATAGATGAAGTTTAGGATGTAACAACAAATGGAACCTATAGGATGGATATTTTGGGTAAAATAGTAAACGTATCAAGATATATTCAATCTGATATTAGCAGCAATAGTTTCTTGTTTTCAGAGGCGTACGATGGCAATATTAATGACTACCCCTCGACATTTAACGAAGAGCATTTTTATGCAGGAGTTAAAGAGACTGAAACAGTTAGACTTGTTGATGATGCATATAGGACACTTATTTTAGCTAAAGCATATTTCCAATATCAGCATGCCTACAATAAGAGAAATGAACATGTTTTTACCATGCTCTTTAAAGGAATAAGAAAGGCATTCTGTATTAATTGTGGTGAAATGAGAATGGGTTATTTATGAGTTTTATTTAGCTCCTTACGAAAAGGCCATATTGAATAAATACGATGTATTACCAATCTCTCAAGGGTTTTATTGACGACCACTCAGCTTGTGCCGCCCTATTTTGGCTTTGCTGATGACGCATACCTGTTCAACGATGGAATATTTTTAAAAGTTAATCATGAATAGAAGTTCTCCACTAAAAAACAGTTACTTCCATTCGGAATGAATGGTCAGAGGGAGAAATTTCTTAAGGATACCCAGCAGGTGACAACACAGCCTATTATTCAAATGGATTTCCTTCCGTAACAATGATATTGAAAGCTGCTGGTGGACTATCTTCTAAAGGGCAGGACATGAACCAGATACTCTGGACATGAACCAGATACTATTTGAGCTTTCTGATTTAACGTAATCGGCTCTTGGCTTGATGATGACTAAATCACCTTTTATATTACTGTAAGCAGTAGCATTGTTGGCTAACTTATTTTGCTGGCCGTAAGCGATAACAGAATAGTCGAACCCAACATCTTTTGTGATAATCGTTTGTACGCCATAGTAATCACTATAAACGACGGGATCGTGGAAGAAGTCAAACTGACCGCCCTTATTTTGTAATTTTATAAAATATATAATAGTTAGGAATGGCGAATATCTGCTTCCCTATGTCTTTTTCATGATTAATGACTCTTTATCTTACTATTTCCTGCCTGTCTATTTTTTCGTAAATGTGATACATCAGAGTGTAAGACCAGGTGAAAGTGATACCATATAATGTAGTAACTACGGCAGTACCAATTACACCAGCTTTCATACAGCTTGTTAATAAGCCATATGATAGGAAGGAAATAGCAAACAGGAAGAACATAAACGTACCGTTCCTAACCCTATCAGGGTAGGAAGGATATGCGAATATGATTAATTATGTACTAAAGCCGACGCATATCACCAGCCCTGTAGAAACTAGATTATTTCTATTAATTTTTTCACGAATCCGCTTATTAAATAACCAATATAACAAGTAGAAACATATAACAAGTAGAAACAGAATAACATAGATAATCCATATAAGGGCTAGGTGGTTATGGGCTCTCTCAGTAATTTGAGATAAAAATGCGTTCGAAAACTGATCGTCCATACAATAAATCTTCGCCACTAGTGCGAATAAAATTACCCGGTGATAAAATTAACACACAGGAGCCTAAAATTGCGCTGATGCTATAGATAATCTTATTTATAGAAACGGATTTTTCTCGCCATAATTCGTAAATAATTGCAGATATAGAGAGCAGGGATACAAATGGAGATACGTTCTCATTGGAACAACCAGCTATAAAATGGAGCATTGCGATCAATGTGTTGGTTTTCTTTATTTTTTGTTTTTATGCTGTAAATATAGAATAACCACGCCGCTACAAATAGGTTTGTCAAAAGACAATTTACTGCACCTACGATCCAAAAGGTATTTTGCCATAAGTTTTGATTATAAATCCAGTAGGTAAAAGATTAGTGGAAATAAAACATAGTCATGTTTAGACTAGTGTAAAGTACCTGCTGGGTTTTTACAATGAACTAGCAGAATGCAACCGGGGAAAATCCGCAGCAACGGAATATATGAACTGTGATTGTGTGTAAAGAATAAAAGTGAATTAGCATAATCAACAACGAACCTGCCACTCCAGGTAATATAATGATTAAATTGTGCTTCTAGTGATATCCCTAACAGATAATAACGGTAATCATCGGAGTGCATGGGAGTGCACCACTCAATGACAAAAATAGCAATATATGCCAATAATACAATCGCTGTTTTTGGTAATGACTTTAACATAATAATAATTATTCCATAGTCCGTTTTTGTTCTTCACGATGTAACGAGGTCGATGCTTAACTTCTGTATAAATTCTTCCCATGTACTCATCTAAAACACCAACACTTTTTAAGTGAACCCCACCAAAAAACAGTATAGAGATAAGAAGCGACGGATACCCGGGCACGTTATTACCAAATAGTAATTTATCTATAATCATCCATGCACCATAGATGAATGATAATCCGGCAACGAATAACCCGATGCATGTCCACATGCGAAGAGGGACTGTTGAGAAACAGGTAATCCCTTCCAATGCCAGGTTCCACAATTTCCAACCATTGAATTTCAAATTTCCTGCAACGCACTCTGCACGGGCATATTCTACAACATCTGTATTCCGCCTATCCAACTAAGCACGCCTTTCATGAATAGGTTGCGCTCTGGCATGAGTTTGATGTTCTCAACTATTTAACATGACATTAGTGGAAAATCACCACATTCTTTTCAATCTTTGGTGAGCTGAATACCACAGAAATATATCGACTAAATAGCTTGAACATTATAAAAACCAGCTACTTCTGAAAGGCTAGAAGTTTAGCACCATCTTGACAGTATGGTCGACAAGACTACCCCGCTTTGAGTAGTATTGACGTAACCTAGAGAGCTAATGCGGAAAATAACGTAAAACAATTCAAAAGATGGCAGTGATGAGGCTTTGTTGAATAAACAGAACGTTAACGTTTGGGTAATCATCGGATCAAGATCACCATAGTTGTTTCAAAATCAGCTCTCCATGGCAAAACAAAATTTTAAAATCACCAACTGGTCCGCATACAACAATGCGCTCAGGCAGATGGGGCCACAGTATGGCTTGATGAGTCAGCCATTGCTGCATGGACTGATAGTACACCACCTGAGCATCGTGGCAGGCCGATTCACTATTCAGATATAGCTATCACCATTGTTCTGATGATAAAGCGTATGTTTAACCTTGCGCTCCTGGCGTTACAGGGTTTCGTTGACTCGATTTTAAACTGATGAAGTTATCTTGTGCCGCCCATGTGCCAACACTGTATAGATTTGTGACGTAATGTGCCGCTGTGTTATGGCGTAAAAATATGGTGTGAATGTGATTTGTCACGTCTAAGGAAAGGAGTCGGCAAGTCGAAATATTGATATTTATGGTTTTATGTATTTTAACTCCGATACTGTTGCAGCGGCGCCAGTAAACGTGTCAAGCCCTTGTGACGCGGTATCGCCGCTGATACTGGCGTTGACGATTGTCAGGCTGTTAGGGCCCGCTTTTTGCCATTTCTCATTGAAGCAGGGCCGGCTAGGTGGAAGCCGTGGGCATGCGATAGCCGCGCTCAGGTTATCTCCCAATAAATACCAGGAGCTTTTCCTACGCAAAAGCGCTGGCGCTGAGTAATCCCAGCAGCAAAAGGATGTAAATATGTCTTTGAATGGTGTTTCTTCGGCAGCTACACCGCGTCAGCGGAAAATATTCTAGAAGTTCATCATTTAAGTAAGCTCGTCGGTCAGGGTGAACATTGGCTTTCCATCATCCGAAATGCATGATAGGCTCATCGGCAGTTATATCGAACGTGAGTATATCGCAAATTCATACTGCCGCAGTTGCACGGTATATTTATCTACGACTCAGCCGGACATTGGCTGGTAACTACCGCAGATAACATTCCCAAGAATGCAAATAACTCAGATCGTGAATATTTCAAATATCATAAAATACACCTAGCACAGAGTTATTTATCGGTAGTGTGATACGTAGAATCGCGCCCCACTGACGGTCTGATAATTCCAGTTTCCATGCGTTTAAATAACCCGGATGGTATTTTCCGGTGTGCTACTTGCTCGCCACAATTTCTCTCAACTATTTTAAACTCTATTATGGCTATTATTTAAGAAACACTGTGATGTATTAGCCATATTACTGTAGGACGGGCATATTCTGTATGATCGTCCTTTTGATGATTCTGAAATTAATCGAGACGTATCAAGTAGCACGCTGTTTATGTGACATTTGAAGTCATCCACCAGCGGCACAGCCACTTTCTACTCCACCATTAACCACGTTGAGCGCATCTATAGTTATACACGGTTAAAACATTATTCCATTGTCATCGCAGCGGGCTATAATAAAATGTAGATGATTTTCAACTGGAAAGTCAACTAGACCATTTATACTGCTGTCGCCCTGACCTTGCTGCTGATCATGAGCAGCATGGGTGTACTCGTGCTGAAACAGATCAAGATCAACGAAAAAACCAACTGGATCTAACCAAGGTACGCGATCAGCTTACCGAGATGAACCACATTCTGGAAACGCTGTCGCTGTTAGATGGCCTAACTTGCCTAGCGAACCGGCGACAGTTGTTTGATATTTTTCTGCGTGAGATCATCACGCAATGCGCCCTTTCCGGTAAGCGGATGGCGCTTATCATACTTGATGTCGATATGTTCAAGAAATACAACGACCACTATGGTTATGTTGAAGGCAACAAGTGTCTGCAAACCGTGAGCCATGCGCTGAGCAGTATGCCACGTCGCAAAAAGGATTTAATCGCACGTTATGGCGGTGAAGAGTTTGTCATCATTCTGATGGATGTGACCTAAGAAGGCGCCGTAGCGTTTGCAGAACGGGCTCTGGAAGCCATCAGGCACCAGCGAATCCCCATGAACTCACCACGCTGGATGAAAAAGTATTTACCGCCATCGTTGGCGCCTACCTTTTTGCAGGAACAACACCGGCTCAGGCACCGGAAAGATTAATTATTCGTGCAGATAAAGCACACTGTATCAGTGCCAAGAGCAAGGGCAGAAATCGCGTTAAAATTGCGACAGAATAGGCCAACAGTGGTCAGATGCAGAGGAATTTAATTGATACAGTGCCTGACAGCGCGCGTCGCTTCTGACAAAATAGCGCCAATCCCTGTAGTTTTATTTGATGAATTTCCAGAGAGATGGCAGCAAAGATTATTGATGGTAAAAGGATTGCGCAGCAAGTGAAGGATGAAGTTTGTGCGCACGTCAAGCAGCGTTTGGCCGATGGCAAGCGTGCGCCAGGGCTAGCTGTTATGTTAGTCGGCGATAATCCCGCCTCACAGATCTACGTCGCGAGCAAACGTAAAGTTTGTGACGAAGTGGGCTTTATCTCTCGTTCTTATGATTTACCTTCCAGCACCACGGAAGCCGCGCTGCTGGCGCTAATCGACGAACTGAATGCCGATAACAGTATTGATGGTATTTTGGTCCAGTTACCTCTGCCTGAAGGCATTGATAATACCAAAGTCATCGAGCGCATCGCCCCTGATAAAGACGTGGACGGCTTCCATCCTTACAACGTCGGTCGCCTGTCCCAGCGTAACCCACTGCTGCGTGCCTGCACGCCGCGTGGCATCATCACACTGCTGGAACGTTACAACGTGGATATGTTTAGCTTGAACGCCGTGGTAGTGGGAGCCTCCAATATCGTTGGCCGCCCGATGAGTCTGGAACTGCTTCTGGCTGGTTGTACCACCACGGTGACACACCGTTTTACCAAAAACCTGCGTCAACACGTTGAGCAGGCCGACTTGCTGATTGTTGCAGTTGGCAAGCCGGGTTTTATTCCCGGCGAGTGGATTAAACCGGGCGCCATCGTGATCGATGTCGGCATCAATCGCCTGGACAGCGGCAAAGTGGTGGGCGACGTGGAGTTTTCTGTCGCACAGAAGCGCGCGTCGCTGATAACGCCGGTGCCCGGCGGTGTTGGCCCTATGACCGTTGGTAGCCTGATTCAAAATACGCTGCAAGCCTGCAAAGAGTACCACGATGGCAACGCGTAATGGCACGGGTTTATATGGTTAACGCATAAACATCACGTTAATATCGCGCGCTCAGGCGCGCCTTTCTTTCTTACAGCAGGATCTTATGGAAACTTTTATCTCGATAAACACCCGCACGTTGAGCTGTGCGATCTGCTTAAACTGCTTGGCTGGAGTGAGAGCGGCGCTGCCACCAAAGCCGCCATTGCCGACGGTGGCGTCAGAGTGCTGACAGCCAAGAAGAAACGCGTAAACGCTGCAAAATCATTGCCGGTCAGCAGGTTAGCTTTTTCGAAAAATCTGTAAATGTCTTGCCTTAAGCAATAGTCAGTAGTCTGATCCAATAAAAATCTCCCACGAAGGTATACCCGTCGTTGGAGATTTTTAATACGATACAACTAGCAATAATTAACACGATACCACTAGCAATAACGTTATTTGCGACGCCATGTTGTGCCCTGTGGACCGTCTTCTAATACAATCCCCATTTCCGTTAGGCGCGCACGCGTTACATCTGCTAGAGCCCAGTCTTTGGCCTGACGCGCGTTATTACGTTTTTGAATCAGGGCTTCAATCTCTTGCACTGCATCACCATCCGCTTGAGAACTGCTTTGCAGGAAGGCTTCCGGGTCTTGTTCCAACAGCCCCAGAATGCCAGCCAAACGGCGCAACTCGGCGGCCAGCGCATCCGCCGCCACCGCATCTTCCGCTTTCAGGCGGTTCACCTCGCGTGCCATATCAAACAACACCGAGTAAGCCTCTGGCGTATTAAAATCATCGTCCATTGCCGCGCGGAAGAGCGTTTCAAACTCATAGCCACCTTGCGACATCGCTGCCAGATCGGTACCGCGCAACGCAGTGTACAAGCGCTCTAAAGAGGAACGCGCCTGTTTCAGGTTCTCTTCACTATACTTCAACTGGCTACGGTAATGACCTGACATCAGAAAGTAACGCACGGTTTCGGCGTCGTAATATTTCAGCACATCGCGTACGGTAAAGGAGTTGTTAAGCGACTTAGACATCTTCTCGCGATCGATCATCACCATACCGGAATGCATCCAGTAGTTGACGTAAGGGCTATCATGGGCGCAGGTTGACTGAATAATTTCATTCTCATGATGCGGGAACATCAGATCGGAACCTCCGCCGTGAATATCAAAGTGCTTGCCAAGCTGTTTGCAGTTCATGGCAGAACATTCGATGTGCCAGCCTGGACGCCCTTCCCCCCATGGGGAAGTCCAGTGCGGCTCGCCGGGTTTGGACATTTTCCACAGCACAAAATCCATCGGATTGCGTTTCACTTCTGCAATCTCAATACGCGCACCTGCCTTCAACTGTTCCAGATCCTGGCGAGAAAGCATTCCGTAACCCGGCGCACTGTCGACAGAAAACATCACATTACCGTTGTCTGCCACATAGGCATGTTTGTGCGCAATCAGTTGCGCCACCAGTTCAATAATTTCGGCGATATGGTGTGTAGCACGCGGCTCCAGATCGGGAGGTAAAATATTCAACGCATCAAAATCAGCGTGCATTTCAGCGATCATGCGCGAGGTCAGCTGTTCGCAGCTTTCTCCATTCTCTGCGGCGCGTTTGATGATTTTATCGTCGATATCCGTTATATTGCGCGCATAATTGAGCAAGTAACCCAAATAGCGCAAATACCTGGCAACCACATCGAAAGCCACAAAAGTACGCCCGTGACCGATATGACACAGGTCATACACGGTAATGCCGCATACATACATGCCTACGCTACCGGCATGAATGGGTTTGAATTCCTCTTTTTGGCGACTCAGCGTATTAAAAATATTTAACATCAAAATATTCCATGATATTTGCGGGAGAAGTGGAGTATACGCAGCAAACGGAAAACCGCCGTTGAGGTTGGGCTAAGAAAACCCAGAATCGTATTAAAACCTGAAACTCGAGCTATTGCAAGACTAAGACAGCATAATAGGATGATAATTGATAAGGATTAAAAAAACAGAAACCCGGAAATGACACCGCCGAGTCCCATATTACTGCTTGCAAACAAAAGAGGCGTTAGCAAAAATTCTGTCATTCATTCAATAACCTAATACATCATCAAACGTAATACTCACGTTTGATGTAAGTACCGATAAGCCTATCGTGCATTTCGGATTACGATTGAGGCGTTTCAATCGGTTGCACAG
>JBPETC010000046.1:0-15017 GCA_051710325.1 Symbiopectobacterium sp. | reverse complement strand
TCAGCGAATTACATCGAGGCCCGCAGTACCGGCTGCAACAAGGCCGGATATAGAGCTGAAACCTACCGTCAATGTCAACACCGTGGAAGCCTTGCAAACGGGATGCGTTCATATAGAAAAACCATGACTGCAGAAGGACATCTGTTATTCTCCATCGCCTGCGCTATTTTTGCCAAAAACGCAGAATTCACGGCAGCGCTGGCGAACGGAGACTGGTGGCATATCATTCCGGGTGCGCTGCTAACGGCGTTGCTGCCAGATATCGACCACCCTAAATCCGTATTGGGGCAACGGTTACGCTGGATCTCTAGGCCTATTGCCCGCGCCTTTGGGCACCGCGGTTTCACCCACAGCTTGCTGTCCATTGTGGCGGTCATTTGTTTTATCCGTCTGAAATTGCCTGCCGATTGGCCCATCCCGACAGATGCCTACCACGCTATGCTGATTGGCTATTTCAGCCATATTATGGCCGACATGTTAACCTCAGCCGGAGTACCCTTGCTGTGGCCCTGCCGTTGGCGCTTTCGTTTTCCTCTGATAAACGGCCAAAAAAAAGGTAACCAGCTCGAACGGGTATTCTGTCTGGCGCTGATTGGCTTTTCGCTGTACTACACACCGAGCTCAGGTGCCTGTTACGGCTACGAGCAGGCCTGTCGCTGGTATGACTCGACCCGCAGTCAATTCAGCCAGTTGCTCCGTTAGTGCTTTTCCCTCATCACTATGAACGCTATGCGATTTGAGTAAAAGATACGCCGGATTGGTATAACGGAAGCCATAAAGAGCTGTTATCCTAACGCTCGTTTTTATTTTTAGGGCGGAGACGGTATGTCTGTTGCGCTATTGGCTGATATTATAGTCTTTGGCGTTGATCGCTCTACTGGCTTATGCCAACCGTAAGCCGACGTAGAGAGAGTCTAGCGAAAAGAGTCTAGCGAAAAAAGTTCTGCTTGGTCTAGTTATCGGCGTGCTGTTCGGCTTCACGCTGCATCTGGTGTATGGCGGCAACAATCCGATCATCAAGGCTTCCGTTGCCTGATTTAACATCGTGGTTAACGGTTACGATCAACTGTAACAATTGATCGTTATGCCGCTGGTTTTCGTTTAAATTCTGAATTCGGTTGCCAAGCTTCACAATGCTTCATCATTAGGAAAAATCAGCGTACTTACTCTGGGCACCCCATGCTGTTAATCACCCTGATCGCAGCGCTGATCGGCGTGTTGGTTACCCTGTTGTTTAGCCTTAGCGCTTCAGGACTGGTGCAAGGGCCACAGAAAACCGCGCGTCTCAAAGCTGTGTATTTTTGCCGTCGCCTCTTATCTTGACCTTGACATTATGTTTGTGGTTTATGGGATGCTGTTAGCCTCAATAGGTATCAGCCCGCTGCGTTTCTTTCGCAAAATTGCACAATACTGAGTTTTGCGTTTATCAGCCCATTCGAGCGCAGCCACTCTTTCCGCTCAGCATAAAAACACAAACGTGCCACATCGATCTGCCGAAATCCATCGTCAGTTTTGCTGCCTCCTTTGGTAGCACCATTGGATAAAATGGCTGTGTCGGGCTCTATCCTGCCATGTTCGCGGTGATGGTTTCCCCACCGTCGCTATTAATCCGCTGGACCCGGTGTGAATTGCCACGCTGGTGGCATCGTGACTATCAGTTCTGCCTGCGTCGCGAGCATAGGCGGTGATGCGATCTTCGCTGCACTGATCGTTCTGCCCGCCATGGGATTTCCTGTAACGTTGGTGGCACTGCTAATCTCTATCGAGCCATTAATTGCTATGGGACGTACTACGCTCAATATGAGCGTTTCAATAACTGACGGTGGTAACCAGACTGTTACTGAGACAAATCGATAACTCGTGTTTTGCGGACAATGATGAGTCCGTGTTAAACACATCCCACACCTGATACCCAGGTAAACGCATTGCGTCATAAAAAACCGGCAGATCTACCCTGCCGGTTTTTGTTTATGAAGACGGTTATACGCGTAAAACGCGATTACCGTTGAGGATTTGTGTCATAGGCCTCGCAGCTTTGGAAGCCCTTGTTCAACACTTGCCACGGTCGTTGAAATTCACAAAATAGTTCTACACCGTAACATCACGATTTTAAACAGGTAGTTAAAACAGCTGCTTCTGGCGTTTTTCAACCGTACTTCTGATGCAGGCACGCTGGTAATTTGTAGCACTTGCTGTTTGGTCTGTCCTGTCTTCACCTCTTTAACCACCAGCTCGGTAAAACTACTTTCTGCACGATTATAGACTGAACACCCGGAGAGAAGAAAAGTCCAGAAGCACCAAGACATATCAGTAGTTGATTATTTTTCATGTTATCACCTTATTTATTAATAGGGCATTGATAATGCTAGATGGTTCGCGGCAATTTTTCAAATCGACATTCGACTTTATTTTATTACCTCGCTGATCTTTTTTGTGCCAATAAAAATACACTGCTTGTCCTTTTTCTTCACGACGATTAGCTTTACACTTTAACCATTAAAAGCTAATTATTTCGCAGTATCAACAGATTCAAGAAGGGGCCAACATGTCATTGCAGCAAGAGATCATCAAGGCACTGGGTGTTAAGCCTACTGCCGATCCTGATGTCGAGATTCGTATCAGCATTGATTTTTTAAAGAATTATCTTAAGGCCAATCCCTTCATCTGTTCGTTAATACTGGGGATCAGCGGCGGGCAAGATTCTACGCTGACCGGCAAACTGTGCCAGACTGCTATTAATGAGCTACGTAGCGAAACTGGCGATACGCGTTATCAGTTTATCGCTGTACGCTTGCCGTATGGCATTCAGGCGGATGAGGCCGATTGCCAGGATGCCATCGCCTTCATCCAACCGGACAGCGTGTTAACGGTGAATATCAAGCCCGCCGTAGAAGCGAGTGAAGCCACCCTGG
The DNA here is from genome assembly GCA_051710325.1 of Symbiopectobacterium sp. GTDB lineage: Bacteria > Pseudomonadota > Gammaproteobacteria > Enterobacterales > Enterobacteriaceae > Symbiopectobacterium. The sequence continues at coordinate 12,105 of JBPETC010000046.1, read as the reverse complement.
CGGCTATCGGCGTAATGCTGTCCGATTTTGTAAAAGGCAATGAAAAGGCTCGTGAGCGTATGAAAGCGCAATATAGCATTGCGGGCATGAACGCGGGTCTGGTGGTCGGCACCGACCACGCAGCAGAAGCCGTCACTGGTTTCTTTACCAAATACGGAGACGGTGGCACGGATATCAATCCTATTTTTCGTTTAAATAAACGGCAAGGGAAAGCGCTGCTGAAGGTACTCGGCTGTCCTCAGCACCTGTACACTAAAGCCCCTACCGCCGATCTGGAAGAGAATCGCCATTCTTTACCTGATGAAACCGTTCTTGGTGTCACCTATAACGAAATCGATGACTATCTGGAAGGAAAAACGCTCGACGCCGATTGCGCCACAATTATCGAAAACTGGTATAAAAAGACTGAACATAAACGCCGTCCTCCGGTTACTGTATTTGACGATTTCTGGCACTGATAGGCAGGTAGTAGGACGCTGTGCGGATGTCGGAAACGGCATCCGTTTGCTTTTTGAACTATGATAGTCAACATGGATATGGACCCCACACAACACGCCACGCTGTCAGGCCTGTTAGTCATTCTGCTCTTTGGAGTACTTCCATCGGTTTGTTACGCAATTTAGCCGAAGCCCCTCGGTCCTGTCGGCGGGGTGGCGATGATATACAGCACCTGTTACGCTCTGTCTGGTGCTATTCTCCGGATTCCCGTTTTTGCGCAGTTTTTTCAAAGGCTATTTATTTGGCGGTGGATTGCTTTTCGTCTGTTACGAAATCTTCTTGTCGCTCTCGATCGACTTTGCCGCGAATCACGTGCAAGAGATAGAGATGGACATGATCAATTACATTTAGCCAAATCTTACACTCTTGTTCGCAGCGTTTATCAATCAACAAAAAGCAGACTTGGGCTATGGATTGGGGTCGCGATCGCGCTGGTGGCAATCATCTGGATGATGAATGGCGAAAGAGCCACTGGTCACTATTAGTGATGTGGCAAAACATTCTGAGCAACCCACTACCCTACGGCCTGGACTTTGCTGCCGCTATTTCTTGGGCGCTGTATTGCATGTAATATCACCAAGCGCCTTGCACGGGGGAAAAGTGGCAATACCTTGTTCTTCTTCGCCGTCAGCGTAGTGCTGTGGATTCAATACGCGGCCTCAGCAGTCAGGCCACCGGATGGCGTTTTTACTCACGACCAGGCTGGAATTTCTTTTTATGGGAGCATCGACATCCGTCGCCTATTCTGCCTGGAATACTGGTATTCAGCGCGAAAATATGGCATTGCTCGCGAGACCGCATCTTATTTCACGCCGGTGTTCGTTCTCTACACTGCTGGCCGCCCTCTGGCTGCATACGGTGTGTCTGATTTGGCCTTTGGCAAGGTGGTGTTTATCCATGATTACGATGGGTTCTTTGGTCTGTTGGTGCCACACGCAAGACATAAAAGCAGGGTTTTATCGCACTCTATTCAGAGGACAATATCTGTTATAGTGCGTTTCAAATTTATTTAACTCATTTCATCGTATTGTACGTTGTTGCTTACTATGCTCCCTACAAGGGGCTGTTTGTTCTTGATTTTGGCTGTGCCATCATCGCCGGTTTACTCGAGCTTAGTTTCCCGATAGCCATCAAGACGTTAATCGACAAGCTGTTACCGGCTTAGGACTGGTCATGTATTTTACTAGCCTCTGTGGCTTTGCTGCTGGTCTACTTGTTCAATACCGCGCTAATGGCGATCGTCAATTACTGGGGACATGCTCTGGCCGTCGGGATCGAAACCGATATGCGTCGTTAGGCTTTTGAGCATCTGCAAAACTTGCCGTTCCGCTATTTCGATAATATGAAAACCGGGCATAACTAAAGATCTTGAGGAAGTTAGCGAAGTAGCCACCATGAGCCGGAATATTTGTTCCTTGCCATCATGACCTTTATTTGTGCCTTTATCCTGATGGCTACCATGCATCTTCTTTTGGCGATGATTACCGTAGTCATTGTGCCGTTCATAAGCTACCTGGTCAGCCTCTGCGGTGCGCATATGACCGACAACCTAGCGACGTGTGTTCGGTCCAGATCGGGAACTTTAATGCATGCATTAAAGTATTGGCGGTATTCGCGCGGTGAAGGCATTTGACAATGAGTCTCATGAAAAAGCGCTGTTCGCGCAGGACAATGAGAACTATTGCACCAGCAAACTGCAAGCTTACCGCATCTATCCGAAGTTGGGATTGCCGGGTTTTTAAGCGCTTCACCCAATTGATTGATACGGTGCCTGATATCAAGGATACCACCGATTCCCGTGCAATCACGCACCTAAAAGGTGATATCCGTTTCGATCACGACAGAAATAGCGTTTATCTATCGCGTGGGTTTTCCTTAAAAATTTGCCGATTCTGATTTTTGACGAGGCGTCCTCATCGTTAGATACGATAACTAAACAAGACTATAGATATGGTTAACTGAACAAAGCTATACAGCAATCGCTAAGCGAGCTATCAAGCGGACGTACTACGCTGGTAATCGCACACCGCCTAGCGACTATCCAAAACGCTGATCGTATCGTGGTGGTGAAAGAGGGACGGATTATTGAGCAAAGCACTCATTAGGTACTGCTCGGTAATAGCGGCAGCTATGCCCGTCTGCATCTGAACTAGTTTGGTCAGGGGTAACTGCTTCATCGCTATGCTGTAATTTTCAGGCGATAGAGTGGTCTCTTGCCGTTTTCCTAACTACTCCATTTTTCCCCACTTTCATGGTGTCTCACTTAATTAAATGTATTTAAATGCATTAATTAAAATGACCGGACGAGATGCCGACCGTGGCACGAAAACTGATGGGAAAATATCCTCTGCGAGAAATGCGCACCGATCTGCTGATGATAGATCTGTATAAAAAGCCTCATCCCATAGCGGTAGAGGACGACGATCTCTACCAGCAACTTTCTGCCTATGCACCAACCGCCTTGAACGCTGTCAGTTTGGTGAAGAGAAGCCGGCCTGTAAGCAAATTGCCCAATCCATTACTATCAACTGGCCAAGCGGAGAACAGATTCGCGCCATTATGCGTTGCTCGAGATCGCGCATGTTATTGCACCACCCTATGTCCTGGCAAATACGCTATCTAATTGATGATCTCTGGCCCTGTAAACCTGCACATACACTACGGCAGGCCACCACGATACGGGTGCATCAATCGCAGAATACTAAACCCGATCAAGGCATAAAAAAGGGCCACGCCAGCGAGCTTTCTTGAATTGCATATAAGAACTACTCTTTGGAAGAAGCGTTCTCGACTCTGCTTTTGAGCTTTTGCCCTGGACGAAAGGTGACCACTCGGCGCGCCGTAATAGGAATATCTTCACCCGTTTTAGGGTTACGTCCCGGCCGTTGGTTCTTGTCGCGCAGATCGAAATTACCAAAACCCGATAACTTTATCTGCTCACCATTTTCCAGAGCACGGCGAACTTCTTCAAAAAAAAGTTCGACGAGTTCTTTGGCATCCCGTTTACTCAGCCCGAGTTTTTCAAACAGGTATTCTGACATTTCAGCTTTAGTAAGCGCCATAGGTTCAATTCCTCAAGGATGCTTGGAATCGCTGTTTTAGTGCCTCTACGCATTGTGATACGATAGCGGCAATATCCTCTTCTTCCAGTGTACGAGAGATATCTTGCAATACCAGACTGATAGCTAGGCTCTTATACCCTTCTTCCACGCCCTTACCTCGATACACGTCAAACAAGTTTACGCCAACTAACTGATTTGCGCCAACTTTCTTACATTCTGACAAAACTTCGCCTGCCGAAACGTTTTCTGCTACCACAACCGCGATGTCCCGTCGGTTCGACGGGTAGCGAGAAATTTCGCTCGCGTCAGGAACCACGCGGTCTGCGACCCTGTTCCAGCTCAATTCGAATACTACAGTACGGCCATTTAGATCCAGTTTACGCTCCAGCTCTGGATGGATTACGCCAATGAAACCAACCGGTTCCCCTGCCAGATAAATCGCTGCGCTCTGGCCAGGATGCAACGCCGGATGCGATTCGGCTTTGAACTCAGTTTCCGAAAGTTTACCTGTCAGTGACAGCAGCGCTTCCAAATCGCCTTTAAGATCATAGAAGCCAACCGTCTGACGCGCCAGATCCCAATGTTCATCATAGCGATTCCCGGTAATCACGCCAGCTAGCATAATATCCTGACGAATACCGAGTTTATCCTGACTATCAGGAATGAACCTTAAACCGCTTTCAAAGAGGCGAAGGCGATACTGCTGGCGGTTTTGGTTATACACCACAGCCCCGAGCAAGCCGCTCCATAGCGACAGACGCATTGCTGACATTTCGGTGGAAATAGGGCTTGGCATAATCAGCGCTTCTTCACCAGGATGAATCAGCGATTGCACTTTAGGATCGACAAAGCTGTAGGTAATCGCTTCCTGATAGCCGCGGTCAACCAGCAGTGTTTTCACGCGATTAAGCGAAAGCACCGATTCACGGTGCGATGTCATGGTGAGCGGCGCATGTGTCGGGATATTGGGAATATTGTTATAGCCGTAAATACGGGCAACCTCTTCCACCAGATCCTCTTCAATCTCCATGTCAAATCGCCAGCTCGGAGCTACGACGGTCCAGCCTGCATCGGTGCGTGCCACGCTGCAACCAAGGCGTGTCAGGATATCGCTCACTTTTTCGTCTGAGACAACATGCCCAATCAAACGGTCCAAGTTTTCTCTGCGCAGCGTAATCGTTGCGCGAGCAGGTAAATGAGTGTCATTGGTCATATCAATCACCGACCCGGCATTACCGCCACAAATGCTTAGCAGCAATTGGGTCGCACGTTCCATCGCTTTGTATTGCAACGTAGGATCGACGCCGCGTTCGTAACGGTGTGAAGCATCGGTATGCAAGCCGTGACGGCGGGCACGCCCGGTGATTGCCAGCGGATTGAAATAAGCACACTCAAGCAACACGTTACGGGTTTTACCGTTAACCCCAGAGTGCTCACCGCCAAAAATACCGCCCATTGTTAGCGCTTTGCTATGATCGGCAATCACTAGAGTGTCAGCACTCAACGTCTCTTCATTGCCATCCAGCAGCGTCAAGGTTTCACCTTCCTGCGCCAGACGCACCACGATACCGCCGTCCAGACGATCCAGATCGAAAGCGTGCATCGGCTGCCCCAACTCCAACAGCACGTAGTTAGTCACATCCACCACGGCATCGATTGAGCGGATACCACAACGACGCAGCTTCTCGCGCATCCACAGCGGCGTTGCCGCCTTCACATTAATACCTTGTACCACGCGTCCCAGATAGCGCGGGCAAGCGTCAGACGCCTCTACGCGGATTGGGAAAGTATCGGAAACAGTTGCGACAACCGGTGTAATATCCGGTGCCGTCAGCGGCAATTGGTTCAGCACTGCAACATCACGGGCTACGCCAATGATACTCAAACAGTCGGCACGGTTAGGCGTCACGCTGATTTCGATGGCGTTATCATCCAGCCCGAGATAGGCACGGATGTCAGTGCCAATAGGCGCATCGTGTGGCAATTCGATAATGCCGCTGTGGTCTTCAGAAATACCTAGTTCGGAGAACGAGCACAGCATCCCTTCAGAAGGTTCACCGCGCAGATTGGTGGCCTTAATTTTGAAATCTCCCGGCAGCATGGCACCAATGGTTGCAACAGCAACGCGCAGCCCCTGACGGCAGTTGGGGGCACCACACACGATATCCAGCAGACGCTTACCGCCTACGTTAACTTTAGTAACGCGCAGCTTGTCGGCATTGGGATGCTGGATACATTCAACGACTTCGCCTACCACCACACCATGAAACGCCCCCGCAACTGCCTCAACTCCATCCACTTCCAAGCCGGCCATGGTAATTTGTTCTGACAGTTCGTTACTGCTGATCGCCGGGTTGACCCACTCGCGCAGCCAATGTTCACTGAATTTCATAGTACTGTGCCCGCCTTACTTAAACTGTTTGAGGAAGCGAAGATCGTTTTCGAAGAATGCGCGCAAATCGGTTACGCCATAGCGCAACATGGTTAGACGCTCCATCCCCATACCAAACGCGAAACCGGAGTACACTTCCGGATTGATACCCACGTTACGTAATACGTTAGGGTGCACTATACCGCAGCCCAGCACTTCAAGCCATTTGCCATTTTTACCCATCACGTCCACTTCTGCAGACGGTTCAGTAAACGGGAAATAGGACGGACGGAAACGTACCTGCAAATCTTCTTCAAAAAAGTTACGCAGGAAATCATGCAATGTGCCTTTCAGGTTGGTAAAGCTGATGTTTTTATCCACGATCAGCCCTTCCATTTGATGGAACATCGGCGTATGGGTTTGGTCGTAGTCGTTACGATAGACGCGACCTGGCGCGATGATGCGGATCGGCGGCTGCTGTTTTTCCATAGTGCGAATTTGCACCCCCGACATTTGGGTACGCAGTAAACGCGTCGCATCAAACCAGAAGGTATCATGATCGGCACGTGCGGGGTGATACCCCGAAACATTCAACGCATCGAAGTTATAATAGGCATCTTCGATTTCTGGCCCGGTGGCTACCGAGAAACCCAACTCACCGAAGAAGGTTTCGATGCGATCGATGGTACGTGTGACCGGATGCAAACCGCCGTTTTCCATAGTACGCCCCGGCAGGGAAACATCGATGGTTTCTTCTACCAGACTGGCATTCAGCACTGCCGACTCCAACGTTTGTTTGCGAACGTTCAGCGCTTCTTGCACATCCTTCTTCGCCTGGTTGATAACCGCACCAGCCGCAGGGCGTTCTTTTGCAGGTAAACCGCGTAGCGATGTCATTTGTAAGGTTAAATGTCCTTTTTTGCCTAGGTATTCGACACGCACATTATCCAGCGTTGCAATATCCTGAGCCGCGTCTATGGCTGTTCTGGCATCCGCTACCAGCTCTGCGAGATGTGACATTGCATTCCTCTTCTTCTACCTATATGACCAGTTGTCATGATTAGAACCAAACGCAAACAAAAAAGGCCTCCCGACGAGGAGGCTTCAAGCGCTATTTTCGTTTCTTTTCTTGTGCGCAAAGCCTCCTAAGATCAGGTGCTAAAGTAAAAAAGAAATGGAAAATAGCAGTAGTCATACTTACGTTACCTTAAATGTCAATACGCTTGCGCGTCACCAGTGGCGATGTTTATCGCCAATAACCTATCGGCGGAGACGTTTACGGTAAATGTTACTACAAAATACTCCATCTTATTGGAAATCGACGCAAACCAAAAGTCAATAACAACCGTTATTGATATCGCTCAATGTGACAGAAAGGACACACTATCCCATCCTTAAACGAAAAGAGGGAGCGTTGCCCCCTCTTTTTACTGGCTTACGCTTACGCCAGGGCTGCTTTCGCTTTCTCAACCAGTGCAGAGAATGTCACTTTATCGAATACAGCGATATCAGCTAATATCTTACGGTCGACCTCAACAGAGGCTTTTTTCAGGCCGTTGATGAATTTGCTGTAAGACAAGCCATTTTGACGAGCTGCTGCATTGATACGTACAACCCACAGCTGGCGGAATTGACGTTTACGTTGACGACGGTCGCGGTAAGAGTACTGACCAGCTTTGATTATTGCCTGGAAAGCAATACGATAAACGCGCGAACGGGCACCATAGTAACCTTTCGCTTGTTTCAGAATTTTCTTGTGACCTGCACGAGCAACCACACCGCGTTTTACGCGAGCCATATTCTCTCTCCTAAAGTCTTATTCTTGATTCAAAAAGATCACTTATGCGTACGGCAGACATGCGACAACCAGGCCCAGGTCTCCTTTGGAGACCGTCCCCTTCGGACGCAGATGACGTTTACGTTTAGTCGCTTTTTTTGTCAGAATATGACGCAGGTTAGCATGCTTATGCTTAAAACCACCTTTAGCGGTTTTTTTAAAGCGTTTAGCGGCGCCACGTACTGTTTTGATCTTTGGCATGTTAATTTCCACTTCGCATTATTGATATAATGAATCAGCTAAGGCGAACAAAAACCGCGCGATACTGACGCCGCACGGGCTCTATTAATTGAGTTCCTTATTGTTTCTTCTTCGGTGCAAGAACCATGATCATCTGACGGCCTTCGATCTTCGTAGGGAAGGATTCGACCACTGCCAGTTCACTCAGATCGTCACGAACGCGATTAAGCACTTCGATAGCAATCTGCTGGTGCGCCATTTCGCGTCCACGAAAACGCAGGGTGATTTTAGCCTTATCACCGTCTCCCAGAAAGCGAACCAGGTTGCGTAGTTTGACCTGATAGTCGCCATCATCGGTACCAGGACGGAATTTGATTTCCTTAACCTGGATAACTTTTTGTTTCTTCTTCTGTTCCTTGGTAGCCTTACTCTTCTCGTAGAGAAACTTGCCGTAATCCATGATTCTGCAAACCGGCGGCTCGGCATTAGGGCTGATTTCAACTAAATCAACACCTGCTTCATCGGCTTTCTCTAACGCTTCATTCAGACTGACAATGCCAATCTGCTCGCCATCGACGCCCATTACGCGTACCTCTCGTGCGCGAATTTCTCTATTGATGCGATTAGGACGCGCCGCTTGAACTCGTTTTCCGCCTTTTATACCTTATTCCTCCAACTGATGAAGACTACGGCTGCGAATTTCCTGTTGCAGCTGCTTGATCACTTCGTTAACGTCGATGCTTCCCAAATCTTTGCCGCGACAGGTGCGAACGGCCACTTTGCCTGCTTTCACCTCTTTATCACCACAAACAAGCATATATGGAACACGTCTTAAGGTGTGCTCGCGGATTTTAAAGCCTATTTTCTCATTTCTCAAGTCCGCTTTTACACGAATACCTGCATCTTGCAGTTTTCGCGTCAATTCACTGACATATTTGGAGTGTCCATCGGTGATATTCATCACCACAGTTTGCACCGGCGCCAACCAGGTTGGGAAGAATCCGGCGAGCTCCTCGGTAAGAATACCGATGAAGCGCTCCATGGAGCCCAATATAGCGCGGTGAATCATCACCGGCACCTGACGCTTGTTGCTTTCGCCCACATAAGATGCGTTTAAACGACCTGGCAGTGAAAAGTCAAGCTGTACCGTACCACATTGCCAGGCGCGATCCAAACAATCGTGTAAAGTAAATTCAATTTTCGGACCATAAAATGTCCCTTCATCCGGCTGATAATCAAACGGAATCCTGTTCTCCGTCAGCACAGCCGCCAAATCGTGCTCAGCGCGATCCCATATATCATCGTTACCGATGCGCTTTTCAGGGCGGGTGGAAAGCTTAACAACGATTTTTTTAAAACCGAAGATGCTGTACATGTCGTACAGCATCTTGATACAACTATTCACTTCTGCACGAACTTGTTCTTCTGTACAGAAGATATGGGCGTCATCCTGCGTAAATCCGCGCACGCGCATCAACCCGTGCAGCGAGCCTGACGGTTCGTTGCGGTGGCAACTGCCGAATTCGGCCATGCGCAGCGGCAAATCGCGGTAAGATTTTAACCCCTGATTGAAAATTTGCACATGCCCCGGGCAGTTCATCGGCTTGATGCAATGTTCCCGGTTCTCTGACGAGGTGGTGAACATGGCTTCTTTGTAGTTTTCCCAGTGCCCGGTTTTTTCCCACAGCACGCGGTCCATCATAAAGGGCCCTTTCACTTCCTGATACTGGTACTCTTTGAGTTTCATGCGCACGAAAGCTTCCAGTTCACGGAATATTGTCCAGCCATCATTGTGCCAGAACACCATGCCTGGCGCTTCTTCCTGCATATGGTATAGGTCAAGCTGTTTGCCAATTTTGCGGTGATCGCGCTTAGCGGCTTCTTCCAGACGCTGCAAATAGGCACTTAATTGTTTCTTATCCGCCCAGGCCGTACCGTAGATACGCTGCAACATCTTATTTTTGCTATCGCCACGCCAATAAGCACCCGAGGTTTTCTGCAATTTGAAATGATGGCAGAAACGCATATTGGGCACATGTGGACCACGACACATGTCGATGTATTCTTCGTGATGATACAAACCGGGACGATCGTCTTGGCCGATGTTTTCATCCAGAATAGCGACCTTATAGATCTCGCCACGCGCGTCGAAGATATCACGCGCTTTCTGCCAACTGACTTTTTTCTTAATAACGTCGTAATCTTTGTCAGCCAGTTCATGCATACGCTTTTCAAGCAGATCGATATCTTCCTGCGTCAGCGTGCGATCTAAATCAACGTCATAGTAAAAACCATTATCGATGACAGGGCCGATCGCCATTTTGGTATCCGGCCACAGTTGCTTGATGGAGTGTCCCAACAGATGCGCACAAGAGTGGCGCAGGATCTCCAGCCCTTCTTGATCCTTGGCGGTAATGATCGCCAATTGAGCATCTGAGTCGATCAGATCTCTGGCATCTACCAGTTCACCGTTAACGCGGCCTGCGATACAGGATTTCGCTAGACCCGGACCAATATCCAGTGCCACATCAAAAGGAGAAACAGTACGATCGTATTGACGCTGACTTCCATCAGGAAGTGTAATAACAGGCATTCTAGTTCCCTTATTCGCAGTGGTGACCCACACAAAAGATCACATACGAAAATGAATTAATTTTTTTCAAAATATTGTGAACTATCTTATCTAACTAACCGTATTCTTCATTCACTGTTGGTGCCTGAAATTGTCCCCAACAGACAAATTACTTTATATATTTACGCACAAATACACTGAAGTAAAATTTGACTACAACAGCCAAAAAGACGGTAATCTGAAAACCACTGATGTGGAATACAATAAGAAAATGAAAGCCGCAACAAGTACGAACCCAGAGGAGTATGCAGTTAAACTGGCTCAAGGATTGGTTGAAAAAGAAAATCCGGAAAACGTTGATGGTGTAACTGGTGCCAGCCGATCCAGCAAAGATTTTGTCGTGCTGGCGAATGCGGCAATTGTCAATGTAAAGCAAAGCAGGCAAGACCGACGTAGCAAAAGTCGAATAATACCTCACTGCACTTCATCGCCGGGCGTCGACATGACGACATCGGCGATGAGAAAAAATTAGCTTAATCCTGCTATTCTTTTCTGCCGCTTTACGACGCTAATACAGGCAAAACCCAACCAGATAACGCCCACCAAAACCGGGATTAACAACACAGAAATCCAGATACCTTGGGTCATTAGTATGATGACCAGAATAGCTGCCAGGAAAAGCAAACACATATAGTTGCCATATGGATAGAAAATCGCCTTAAAGTGGGTCACTATGTCACGATGGTCCATTGCGCGGCGAAAACCAAGATACGCCACACAAATCATGATCCAGTTAATCGCCATCGTTGAGACTATCAACGCCATCAGAAGCTCGAAGACCTTACTTGGCATTATATAGTTAATCAGCACACCAATCGAGGTTGCCAGCGCAGAAAGCACAATGGACCGCATCCGGTACATCGCTCCCGTTGTGACGCAAAACAAACAACGCGGCGCATTACCTTGCGTCGCAAGCCTAGATAACATGCGGCTGTTGCAAGTAAACCACACTGTTGTATATCGATAACGCCGCAGTCAACACCACCAGATTTAGCACATTGACGATAGCGTTGCTGTCCAGCGCATGGAAAATCATCACAAACGGGCTGCCGCTGCTAATCACGTTCTGCCATGGATAAAGCGACAGCAGGATACCTAGCGAGCCAATATAAAAGATTAGAATGCGGTAGACGACCTGATTAGTAGCTTGTGAGATGGAACGCGCTTAGATTCGGCAGCCTCAGCGGCAGTGATCCCGAGCAGTTCTAATCCAGCTAAAAAGAACATGATAACCGCCATCGCCATCACCAAGATATTAACGCCGTGCGGTAAAAAGCCGCCATGTTGCTACAGGTTGCGTACTGTAGCCTGCTCTCCACACCCTGCTCACTTAACAGTAACCAGGCACCAAATCCAATCATGCCAAGGATCGCCAAGACCTTGATGATGGCGAACCAGCGCCGAGGATGACGAAAAAGAAAAGTGACTTTGCCAGTACGCTGCCAGCAAATTTACCTATCGGTGAAATCATTGGGAAATAGGCTACGCAAACGTTTTCTTTTTCTGTTAGAATGCGTCGCGAACA